>CAZBSX010000009.1:0-15618 GCA_964494305.1 uncultured Legionella sp.
TGCTGCCGAAGCATTAGATATGAAAGTCTATAATACGCCTAGTGCTCCAGTCGATGCAGTGGCCGAACTTACGATTGGGTTGATGTTAGATTTATTGCGCCATATTACGGTCGCTGATCGTAATATGCGTCAAACCCTATGGCAACCCTTAATGGGGCGATTGCTTTCTCATCAAACAGTTGGGATTGTCGGGTATGGTCGAATCGGGAAAAAAGTTGTGTCTCTTTTAGAGTCTTTTCAATCTAAGGTTTTGATTCATGATCCACTACGAAGCGCTGAATCTGACGAGCGCTTTGTCGGTATTGCAGAATTACTGCAACGGTCCGATGTGATTTCATTGCACTGCCCAGGTATGCCGGAAAATACACATTATTTTGACGAAAAAAAATTAGATTTAATGCGCTCAGGAAGTGTATTAATCAACACGGCACGTGGTGGTTTGATCGATGAAAACGCACTGTATCGTAAATTAAGTGCCAAGGAAATCGGTGGCGCAGCATTGGATGTATTTTCACAAGAACCTTATAACGGCGAGTTGGCAAGGTTGCCTAATGTGCTCTTAACTGCGCATATGGGATCTTATGCAAAAGAAGCTCGTGTTCAAATGGAGACCGAGGCGATGTTACATTTATTGCAAGGATTGCAAGAGTGTGGGTTAATACCATAGGATTTACACAAAATTTCGTGAGCAAAGCCAAACAAAAAAATCGATGTTTTGTATACATCTTACTCTGAATCATCATAAGGAATGGATATGAGTCAAAAGATTGCCTTGGTATTGGGCGGGAGTGGTTTTTTGGGAAGCCATGTTGCCGATGCACTGACTCATGCTGGATTACAAGTTCGACTTTTTGATATCACCCCATCGCCTTATTTATCCGATCGGCAAGAAATGATTGTGGGTGATTTGATGAATCTTGACGAGGTGCTTACAGCAGCACAGGGATGTCAGTATATCTATAATTTTGCAGGGTTGGCGGATATAGATCGCGCAAAAAACTACCCAATTGAAGCTGCACAATTCAATGTTTTAGGGAGTATTCATGCGTTGGAAGCCGCGAAAATGGTTGATGCTGAGCGGTTTATCTTAGCAAGCAGTGTGTATGTGTATTCTGATGTGGGTTCTTTTTACAGTGCCAGCAAATTTTCGGCGGAACGCTTCGTAGAGGCTTATCACGAACGGCATGGGCTCAATTATACGATTCTGCGTTATGGGTCATTGTATGGTCGGCGCTCAGATATGCGGAATGGCATTTATCGCTTTTTAAAACAGGCTCTTGAACAGGGCGTGCTCACGTATAAAGGTAAACCGAGTGCTGTGCGTGAATATATTCATGTCGCTGATGCAGCTAGGCTTTCTGTTCGCATCTTAGAACCACAGTATGCAAATGCACATTACACATTAACTGGTCATGAGCGCATGACTGTCCACGATTTCTTAAAAATGATTGCAGAAATGATGCCTCATCCATTAGAAATTACCTTTGACGAGCATGCTGTTGCGCATGGACATTACGAACTCACACCGTATGCGTTTCATCCGCGAGTTGGGCATAAGTTAACAGACCATTGTTATATTGATTTGGGGCAAGGGTTACTGGATTGTTTAGCGGAGCTACATGAGGAAAAGTATGGATGCCATTCTGTTTGATTTTGATGGTGTTTTAGTCGATTCTTTGCAGATCAAAGAACATGCTTTTGGGGTCTTATATCACGAGCATGGTACAGACATCGCAAATAATGTCATGCAATATCATCGCAGCCATGGGGGGATGTCGCGTTTCGAAAAATTTGAGTATTGCCACAACCAATTCTTAGGGCAACACTTATCTCTTGAAGAACGGGATACGCTGAGTGAGCGGTTTGCAAAACTAGTCATGCAGGGTGTGATTCAAGCCAATGAAATGCCATATGCAGCAGAGGTCCTGAATAAGTTACAGGCCTATCCACTCCATCTTATTTCTGCAACCCCAGCCTTAGAGTTACAGGGAATTATTGCAGCGCGTAAGATGACACATTTTTTTCGTTCGATTCATGGTTCTCCTCAAACCAAAGCAACGCATATTAACGCATTGATAGCCCAGCATGGGTATAACAAGGCGCGCGTGGTCCTGATTGGGGATGCCTATGCCGATTATGAAGCAACAGTAAGCACTGGGATTATGTTTATTGGATATCTTTCTTCACCGACCGTAAACCCGTTTGCATCTGAGATCCCTGTGATCAATGATTTGCGAATGCTGCTTGATCACGTCGCATTATGAGTACCGAACTAGTCGCCCCGTTATGGGTGTATTGCGAAGATGAACATGATCTGGCACGAGTCGTTGTGAATGATTTGGTAGATTTAATTCGCAATGCGGTTGCTGAACGCGATGTTTGTCATATGGTATTTCCAGGCGGTCGTTCTCCTGTGCGGATGTTGACGCTGTTAAGCGAGCAATCCTTGCCTTGGTCTGCGTTGCATGTTTATCCTAGTGATGAGCGCTGCGTCCCCAGAGGAAGTATCGATCGTAACGATCGCATCATCGATGAATTATTTATCAATTCTTCGCTGTTGCCGCATGATAATTTACATCGTATTCCAGGTGAGCTTGGCCCGGAAAAGGCAGCGCGGTATTACCGTCAATTACTCGATCGCACGCCATGTTTTGATGTTGCCATCCTGGGGGTGGGAGAGGATGGTCATACGGCTAGTTTATTTCCAAAGTCACCCTCTCTCGATGATCAAGATTCGGCAATTCCCATCTATCTGGCTCCGAAATTACCGACGCAACGTGTTTCCATTGGTATATCTCGATTGCAGGCGGCAAGAGCACGCTGGGTGATTATTCAAGGTTTAGAGAAACAACATGTTGTGACTCGAATTTTACAACAAGACGATATGCCAGTGACCCGAATTTTACCGACTTCTTTTTTTCTTCATATGACGTGATGATACGATGATCAGTTTTGAAAAACGCAATTTATTTCGTGCGACTCCTTTTTTAAACAAGGTGACTTTGGTTTTATTTTTTTTGGTAAAAATAACCAAAAAAATAAGCCGTGCGCACATCAAGGTTACCGCTTTTTATCCTCAGCCCATTCTCAACGCCTATAAGCAACACAAAAAACATCGTGCTATGCAACCTATCCTGACTCAGAATGCGATGACATCTCATGCCATGCCGCGGGAGTGGATGGGCGAAGAGATCAAGATTAAACTCGCCACCGATTATTTGACGTTCAAAAATGTTCCACATTGGGACATGGTATTTGAAGATTCTGAGCAATTGGTTTCGTTACATCGTTGGGGCTGGTTATTGCATTGGTTTACACATGCGGTCGATCCAGGTAACTATTCAATCGGGATGGCTTTGATTGATAATTGGTGTACAAACGCATCGATCAATCTTCAGCGTGAGATTTATGAGCCTTATACGGCAGGAGAACGCATTTGCAATGCACTCATCTATGCAGCAATAACCAAAATTCCTTTGGCGCAAGGGACTCGACATACGCTGTTGTGTGCAGCCGATCGTCTGACTCAAACCATAGAGTACTATTGGTTTGATCAAGCAGGCAATCATGTGATCAACAATGCACGAGCATTGTATTTTGCTGGTCAATATTTTGGGGTAACTACTTATTCAGTGCTAGCAAAATCAATCCTATCGCATGAGTTAGCGCGGTTAATCTATCACGATGGCTTTTTGCGCGAAGGGTCTAGTCATTATCATTTTCTCATTACGCGTTGGTTACTTGAAATCGCTTGGTTGGCCGGACAAAATAACGATGAGGGATTATTAAAGCAAATGGATAGGGTGTTACCTCAAATGGTAGCGCGATGTTGGTTTTTGATTATTCCAAAACCAACACCAGGAGAATATACCATGCCATTGATTGGAGATGTGTCTCCAGATGTCACTTGGGAATGGTTGCTCGATCTTCCGTGGTCGAATTTAGCACGATACTACCATGTATCACATCAGAGCAGACTGAGACCTATCCAACGCGGAGTCAGTGCTATTCTCGATGCGTTGGCGGGCCAAGACATGCCCGCGGCCGCTGAAGAACAACCTCCAATCATTCGTTCCAATTTATTTCACGTACAATCTTTTCCTGAGAGCGGATGGTACCGTGTTGACTGGCATGAGTTTACGATGGTCTGGCACATTGAACCACAAGGCACGCCGTTATTTGCATCGCATGGGCACTGTGATCTTGGGTCTTTTTGCTTCTATTGGCGCGGACAGGAGATCTTGATTGATCCGGGTCGCCTCAATTATCAATTGCATCATCCATTGGGGCGATATGGGATTGGTGCTGCTGCGCATAATAGTTTATGTATTGATGGCTATGATCCTTTTGTGTATTTAGACCGTACGCATTATCCGAAAACGTACTCACAGAAAAAAGTCAGTGTTTGGATTGAACACAATCTTGAAAGTTTTCGTTTGGTGATTGAGCATGAAGGCTTTACACGCTTGGCAGGAGACACCATTATCCATCGACGCAGCTTTGATCTGACACATGATGAAATCGTGATGAGTGATCAATTAACTGGTAAGAACACGCATACAGTATGTACGTTTTTTCAGTGGGCACCTGAGGTGATATTAAGACACGATCTGCGCAATAAAACATATCAGATCTCGTTACTCAATCACCAATTTCATGCAACATTGAAGTGCTTAGCTGAAATCGATACCTATCAAACCTCCATTCATCAAGGTCAGCAAGAGGAGCTGACGGGTGGGTGGACATTTCCTGGGTATGGTTTGAAGATACCGAGTTCCACTGTGCGGTATGAAGCAAATCTGTCCTTGCCGTCTATGGTAAGATATTCTATCAAACTCAGTTAAATGGATTCTTTATGTGTGGCATCTGTGGCGTGTATTCATTTTCAGGCGGTAAGCCAACACAGAATATGATTGATGCTATGAATCAACGTATGTTGCATCGTGGCCCCGATGATGGGGGGAGCTATTTTCACGGGCCTGTCGGTTTGGGAATGCGTAGGTTGTCTATCATTGATACACAGAGTGGGCATCAACCTATTCCTAATGAAACACAAACAATTTGGGTTGTACTCAATGGTGAAATCTATAATTATATTGAGCTTCGCGAAGAGTTAGAGGCGAAAGGTCATCGGTTTAGCACGCAAACGGATACAGAGGTTTTGGTCCATTTATACGAAGAAGACGGCTTGGCTGCGATTGACAAATTAAATGGGATGTTTGCTTTTGCGCTGTACGACCAAACGAAACAAGCATTGTGGATCGCGCGTGATCGTTTAGGGATTAAACCGCTGTATGTCGCTCATCAACGGAATCAATTCTTTTTTTCGTCTGATTTGACCGCCATCAATGCAGTGCTTCATACGCAGACGCTCAATGCCGATGCTTTTTTGTCTTATATGGCGTTCGCGCATGTGTCAGATCATCATACCATGTACCAAAACATCGACAAATTACAACCAGGGCATTGGATGTGGATTGACGGTCAAGGGATTAAAACGCACGCCTACTGGGCACTGACTCAGACTCAAACTTGGCATGGTTCGGTCGAACAAGCGGAACACCAATTATTTACATTATTAGACGATGCTGTTCGTTTACAAGTTCGCAGTGATGTCCCGGTTGGAATTGCGCTTAGTGGTGGCGTAGATAGTAGTGCAATCACCGCTTTTGCAAAACGTCATCATCAGGACTTGACCACGCTTACCATCGATTTTGTGGGTAAACAATCGGAAGATACGGTGGTTGCCCGGAATCTTGCGACGTCCTGGGCAACTCGACATCTAGAAATTCCGTTTTTTGCACATGAGATCTCGAATTATTTGGCAAAATTGATTCCATTGATGGATGAACCCATTGCGGATTCTGCGATCATTGCCTCTTATTTGGTTGCTCAAGGCGCCAGTCAAGCAGGAATCAAAGTATTGTTAAATGGTGCAGGGGGTGACGAAATTTTTGGTGGATATCGTCGCCATCATCCGCCTACCCTAGGGTCCACGGCCTGGCTAGCTACAATTCCAAAACCCCTGCATCATGTTGTGTCCCCTGTGATGCACATGCTCAATAAGGACAAGGGGTTGCGCATGCAGGATGTCAGAATTGCTTATGGAACGGGTTATACAGGCACTAACCTTGCTCTATTTTCAGAGCTGTTTCAGGAGCACGCTCAATTTAAACAATTGATAGAGGTTTATTTGCAGCAATGTCATGCCATTGTTGCTCATCCTTTAGGTGATGTTTATAGCAAGATGATGCTTGATTTAAAGCATTATTTGGTGGGGAATATTTTGGCACTCACAGATAAGGCCAGTATGGCCTGTTCCGTAGAGGCTAGAGTCCCTCTTTTAGATCATCGTTTGGTGGAATACGCATTTTCTTTACCAACGGAAATGAATATTTTCAATCGGCAGGCAAAAGGATTATTCAGGCATCTTCTAAAACCCATGCTTCCCAAACACGTGTTGACTCGAGCTAAGGAAGGATTTAGTGCGCCGATACCTTTATGGACTAAGGATGCATTTGGGCAAGAAATAGCAAGAGAACTTCTCAGTGATACCATTGCCCTCTATCGTGATATTTTTCAGGTGAACACACTTAGAAAATGGGTTACGTTGGCGAATCAAGGTCATTCCGCTGCGACAACGGTGTATCGATTGTATATCTTTAGCCTTTGGTACCGGTGCCATATCGAGGGGAAACGATGAATGGCTGTATCTTGATATTAGGGCAACCGCACGTGTGTTTATAAATCACACCAACCGCCTACATCCCTCGCTTTATGCGAGGGATCCAGAGATCTTAGCCAATTCCTGGATCCTGCGGACAAGCCGCAGGACGTAGAACATGGGGTTGTAAACCTAGAAAAAAACTTGTTGTTTTGTTGTTGAGCGCACGTGCGGCTGCGCTGATCTTGATATCCTCCGAAATATAAGATACAACACTATAGGTGCAGACTCATTTCGCGTTTAGGGAGATCGTAAGTTGAGTAACAAACCAATCATTGTGGTTTTTATTGCTTATTATCTTCCTGGGTATAAGTTTGGTGGACCAATACGAACGGTGGCTAATCTCATAGAGCAGCTCGGCGATGAATTCGATTTTAGAATTATTACCCGTGATCGGGATGAGGGTGACTGTGTTGCTTATCATAATGTGCAGGTGAACCATTGGCAAAAACAAGGAAATGCTTGGGTGTATTACAGTTCTCCGAAGCATTGCACACTGAAGAATATATTAAAAACACTCCATACTGTCCCCTATGATGTCATCTATTTAAATAGTTTTTTTGATCCCACCTTTACTGTAAAAATATTATTTGCGAAATTTTTTAAGCAATTAACGAAAAAACCTATTCTTTTGGCGCCAAAAGGTGAGTTAGCTGATGCAGCATTAGCGTTGAAACGATGGAAGAAATGGTGTTATATTGCTGTGATAAAGCTATCTAGACTTAGAAAGAACATTTATTGGCATGCTTCTACAGATCAAGAGGCCAGTGATATTAAGAAACAATTGCTCATTCGTTCACAGCATATTTATACCGCGTTAGATGTAACACGCTATGATATGTACGCTTCGAGCCAAGAGAATTATGACTGGATGAATCATGCCAGCATAAAGATGCTTTTTTTGTCTAGAATTCATCCTGTAAAGAACCTGTATTTTGCATTAGAAATTCTTCAACTGGTCACGTGTCGGGTGACTTTTAATATTTATGGACTGATTAATGACACGGCGTATTGGAAAAAATGTCAAAATTTATTTGCAAAACTTCCTCAAAATGTGCACATTAATTATTGTGGCTATGTAGAGCATGACCATGTGTTGTCAATCTTTTCCCAGCATGATATTTTTTTTCTCCCCACCTTGAGTGAAAATTATGGACATGTTGTCGCCGAGTCCCTGATGGTTGGGACTCCTGTCTTGGTCAGTGACCAAACTCCCTGGCGAAATTTGAGTAAACATGAATTAGGATGGGATCTTCCTCTGAGCGATAAAAAAAATTTTGCAAACGCAATTGAACAGTGTGCCATGATGTCGGTAGATGCGCGCCAAAAATGGCGTCAACTTATAAAGAATAAAGCGCGTCAAAAATTGATGTCGTCAGAGAGTGTCATATCGAATCGAACACTTTTTTCTAAACTAATTACTTGTTGTTAATGAAGAGCGCGCATGCGAATTTTACTTGTTTCTCAATATTTTTATCCAGAGTCGTTTATCATTAACGATTTGGTTAAATGTCTTGCTGAGTGTGGACACACCATTGAATTGTTAACAACAAAACCGAACTATCCCGATGGGATTGTGTTTGATGGCTATAAGGCTGGCGGCTATGTTAATGAGTCATTTTTAGAGCATATTGTTGTGCATCGTATTCCTATTTTTCCTCGGGGCAAGGGTGTTTTTAGGCGATTATTGAATTATCTGTCGTTTATTTTGAGCGGTATTTTTTATTTTCATCGTTGTGTAAAAGAGAAAGAATTTGATGTTATTTTCGTATTTGTTCCGTCACCCATTACCTCGGTCATTCCAGCGATATATTTGAAAAAACGTCTTAAACTACCCTTAGCGGTATGGGTACAAGATCTGTGGCCTGAAACGTTGAGCGCGACAGGATTTGTAAAAAATCGGTGGATACTTCGCGTAATGGGACGCATAGTGCGTTGGATTTATGCGCAAACAGATATGCTATTGATTCAGTCTGAAGCGTTTCGTGAACCGATGTTACAATATACCACGGAAGAAAAAATTATTTATTACCCCAATTCTTATTTAGATGCCTCTGCAGAGTGTGTACAGAAAGTAATTCTTCCAAAACCATTGTTACACGAGCTTGAGCGTAATTTTTGTTTGATTTTTGCTGGAAACCTTGGGACAGCGCAATCGTTAGAAACCCTGGTCGAAGCAGCGGTTCGCGTAAAACATTTGGTGGATTGTCGCTTGGTATTAGTGGGCAGTGGGAGTATGAGTCAATGGGTCCAGGATCAAATCCTGGCGAAAGATTTAAACAACCTTATTTTAGCAGGGCGATTTTCCGCAACCACGATGCCGGCTATTTTTTCGTTGGCCAAAGGGTTACTCGTAACTTTAAAACAAGATGAAATTTTTACCCATATTATTCCAAGTAAAATTCAAGCCTATTTGGCTGCAGGCAAACCTATCTTGGCTGCGTTGGATGGTGAAGGTGCACAGATCATTGAAAAAGCAGGGGCAGGCTTTTCTTCTCCTGCCGAGGATGCTATTGCATTGGCTCAAAATATAGAAAGATTGTATGCCATGCCCTTAGAGGATCGAGAATTATTAGGCGCGTCGGGTCGTGCGTATTTTCTGCAGCATTTTGAAATGATGCGTCAAAGTAAATGCCTTATTGATATTCTTGAAAATACAGTGAATGATACGTACAAGCAGTATGGTGTTGAGCGATAGTCAGGACTTAGCGCGGGATGCGAAAGATTTTTTATAGGGATGAAGAATGTTTTACAATAAAACGATGCTGATTACGGGTGGCACGGGATCCTTTGGTTATGCGATCTTGCAGAGGTTGCTCACATTACAGTTTAAAGAAATTCGAATTTTTAGCCGCGATGAAAAAAAACAAGAAGATATGCGGTTAAGATTAAACCATGATCATGTAAAATTTTATATTGGTGATGTACGCGATTATGCTGCGGTCAATGAAGCCATGATGGGCGTGGATTATGTGTTTCACGCTGCTGCTTTGAAACAGGTGCCTTCGTGTGAGTTTTATCCTATGGAAGCAGTACGGACCAATATTTTAGGCACCGAAAATGTGTTAAGTGCTGCGATTGCAAATCATGTCCAGCGTGTTATTGTCTTGAGTACAGATAAAGCAGTATACCCGATTAACGCTATGGGTATTTCGAAAGCCATGGCAGAAAAAATTATGATTGCCAAATCAAGGTTAGCTGTAGAGAATGGCACGATTATTTGCGCAACACGCTATGGGAATGTGATGACTTCGAGAGGGTCAGTGATTCCTTTATTTTTAAAGCAAATTCGAACAGGCGAAGCGCTGACACTGACCGATCCTAAGATGACTCGTTTTCTAATGTCATTAGATGATTCGGTTGATTTGGTGCTCTACGCATTTCAACATGCCAGAGAAGGTGACATTTTTGTGCAAAAATCCCCTGCTTCAACGATTGGTGATTTGGCACAGGCACTATTGGAGTTATTTCACAGTCAAAATAAGATTAAAATTATTGGAACGCGGCATGGTGAAAAGCTTTATGAATCGCTTGTGTCGAGAGAGGAAATGGCAAAGGCGGAGGATTTGGGGGCCTATTACCGAATTAGTGCAGATAATCGCGATTTGAATTATAAAAAATATTTTGTTGAAGGCCAAACGACCATCGCCAATTTTGAAGATTATACATCGCATTCGACGCGCCAGTTAACGGTCGAGGAGATTAAACGCGCGTTGTCGCGCCTGGGGATGATTAAACAAACGTTTGCTGAATTGAGTGAAGGTGCACTGGTATGAAAATTTTGGTATTGGGCGTTACAGGAATGTTGGGTCATGCGGTATTTCGCATGCTTTATGCGGCCGAATCGATGGATGTGTGGGGAACTCTGCGTGGTGTTGCAGGGCTCTCGTATTTTACACCGCACATGCAGGCGTCCTTGCTTGCAGATATTGATGTTTTAGATCAGGATAAATTAATACGTGTTTTTGAACGAATTAAGCCAGATTGGGTGATAAATTGTGTAGGCATCATTAAGCAGCTGTCTACCGCAACCGATCCGAAGGTTGTGCTTCCTATTAATGCGCTATTGCCGCATCGTCTTGCTGAGCTTTGTGCCGTATTCAACGCAAAATTAATTCACATAAGTACCGATTGTGTGTTTTCAGGTAAACAAGGCGCATATGTTGAGTCGGATCCCTCAGATGCAGAAGATTTATATGGTCAGTCTAAATATGAGGGGGAAGTACGCGATCTCTCGCATGTGCTGACGATTCGTACGTCGTTAATCGGCCATGAGTTACAAGGTCATTGCTCGTTAGTGGATTGGTTTTTATCCCAACGCCATTCTGTCAAAGGGTATACGAAAGCAATTTTTTCGGGATTTCCTACCATCGAGTTGGCTCGAATTATCCGTGATTATATCCTGCCGAATACGACTTTGTCGGGTGTGTACCATATCGCAGCTACGCCGATTCATAAATATGATTTGTTGCGACTGATTGCCGAGCGCTATAAAAAAGATATTGTGATTATTCCAGATGCTACGGTTGTGATCGATCGCTCATTAGATGGGCGTTATTTTAGTGCACAAACCGGATATCATGCACCGCCTTGGCCAGTATTGATTGCGCAAATGCATCAAACCCGGCAATGGTTATCTGCAACAGTTTGAGGTGTATGCCATGTTGAAAATTATGACATTAGTGGGGACTCGACCAGAGTTAATTAAGATGAGTCGAGTGATTGCAAAATTAGATGCGTATTGTGAGCACACGTTAGTCCATTCGGGTCAAAATTATGATTACGAATTAAATCAAATTTTTTTTGATGACCTAGAGATTAGAAAACCAGATTTTTTTCTTAATATCTCACGAGAATCAGCGGTAAAGTCTATTGCAGATGTGATCGTAAATACCGACGCATTGTTTGAGCAAATTAAGCCGGATGCTTTTTTGTTGTATGGTGATACGAATACCTGTCTGGCTGTGATTGCGGCTAAACGAAGAAAAATCCCTGTGTTTCATATGGAAGCGGGTAATCGATGTTTTGATCAACGTGTGCCTGAAGAATTAAATCGAAAAGTGGTTGATCATTTGAGCGATATTAATCTGGTTTTAACAGAGCATGCCCGACGGTATTTAATTGCAGAAGGTATTCGGCAAGAGACCATCATGAAAACCGGGTCTCACATGCAAGAAATTTTAAATTATTATCGGCATCAAATTGATGCATCAATCATTCTTGAGCACTTACACTTAGAAAAAAAACGATATTTTTTGATCAGCGCGCATCGTGAAGAAAATGTAGATGTCTTTGAAAACCTACTTGCTCTAATGCGTAGTCTGAATGCTTTGGCAGAGAAATATCAATTGCCCCTATATGTTTCTACACATCCTCGGACCTGTAAACGCTTGAAAGAAAACGCCTTGCTGGCATCAATCCATCCACTGATTCATTTTGTAAAACCACTGGGATTTTTTGATTATATTCAATTACAGAAAAATGCTTTTTGTGTCTTGTCTGATAGTGGTACTCTTACTGAGGAAGCGTCTCTTTTGCATTTTTCGGCAGTGATGCTCCGCAATGCGCATGAGCGCCCTGAGGGCATGGATGTTGGTACACTTATTATGAGTGGCTTGCAGCGTGATGGCGTGCTTGATGCAGTCCGAATTGTGACTGCCCAACGAGATGATGAGCATCTCCACGTACCTGTGGTGCACGATTATCAAGTTGATGCTGTGTCATCACAGATTGTTAGGATTATTATGAGTTACATTCCTTACATTCGACAGAATGTTTGGCGTGAATTTAGTCCTAACTCTGATGAACATAAGAGCGAAGTCTGTGGTCTAACGGTTTAGACGTGAGTGTACATGCATATTTAAGGAAAAATAATGCATAAAAATGAATTGATTTCGTTAATTGATGCTAAGCTCGAATCGTGCAAATCCGCTATTCTTCATCAATGGCAGAATCCTATTGGGACGAAAACCAAGCATTTTGTTATCGACGACTTGTTACCTGATGTGTTGTGCAAAGAAATTTATGCCGCATTCCCACAAAAGGGTATTGGTTTTTTTAGTCGAAAATCATTCCGAGAAAAGAAAAAAACCTCTGCAAATTTGTCTGAGTATGCTGGCATTCTTTCTGACATTACCTATGCCTTTCAAGATCAAACCATCGTCAACAAAATAGCTGATTTAATTGGTTATAAAAAAATAACGCCGGATCCTAGTCTGTATGCGGGTGGGTTATCTATGATGTTCCAAGATGATTTTTTAAATCCGCATATTGATAATAGCCATGATGTAGAGCGAAAAAATTATCGGCGGTTAAATTTACTGTATTACGTAACCCCAGATTGGTTGCCAGAAAACGGCGGTAATTTTGAGTTATGGGATGAGACGAGAACAGTGCCTAAGACGATTGTATCTACATGTAATCGCTTGGTTGTTATGGATACGAATAAAACTTCGTGGCATTCAGTCAGTCCAGTGCTTGTAGAGGGGCCACGATGTTGTGTATCCAATTATTATTTCTCGAAAGAATCTCCCGATTTGAGTGACTACTTCCATGTGACTTCTTTCTCTGGTCGTCCGGAAGAAAAATTAAAGCGAATGTTTGCCGTCTTTGACAATGGACTTAGAAATGGTGTTTCTAGGATGTTTAAGATTGGACGCGGCAAAAAACTAATAAACATCGATTCAAGGACAACCGATGAATACTGAGAACAATGTTCCTACTATCTCCGTGGTGTGTCCTACGTATAATAGTGCAGATTATGTGCGAAAAACTATTGAAAGTGTACTGGCGCAAACGGTCCCGCCCTTAGAATTTCTTGTCATAGATGATGGGTCAACGGATAACACATGTGAGATTATCCAAGGTTTCATCACGATCACCTCGCGTTTTCCCATCCGGTTGTTTAAAGCGGCGCATTTGGGTCCTGGTGCTGCACGAAATACAGGTATTTTAAATGCACAGGGCGCATGGATTGCCTTTATTGACTCCGATGATCAATGGTATCCCTGTAAATTACAGAACGTTATAGAGGTGATCCATGCTCATTCTGAGATCAATTTGATTTGTCATGCCGAGATGTATAGCGATCGATATGGGCGCCAATCTTTATTGGATTTTGGGGAACATTACGACATGCAACAACCTATTTTTCAGCAACTGTATCGGCATAATTTTTTGTCGCCCTCTGCTGTAACTTGTACTAAGCAATCGTTAATGGATGCGAACTTGTTTGATCCAACGTTTATGACGGCACAAGACTACGAATTATGGTTACGTATGAGTTCTATCATGCATCCTTATTTTATCAGAGAACCATTAGGGATTTATTTTGAGCGCGTAGGTAATATTTCAACATCGAACGCATTCCTTCGTCTTAAAAACAATTTTCGTATTGCTCTGCGTTACCGTTCAAGAGTAAGCGTGAATAGCTTTTTGTATAAGTTTGTTATTGTATTACGCTCGGCGATTTGGCAATGGGTACGTACTTGTGGTTTACGCACTCGATACCTTTCGAAAAGGACAAGCAATGCAAATGCATAAGCGTCTTTCGATTTATGGCACTGGATACGTTGGATTGGTCTCTGCTGCATGTTTTGCGCAACTTGAGACTCATGTTCTATGCTTAGATGTTGATGTGCAGAAAATCGAACGATTACGGCATGGAGATTGCCCTATTTACGAGCAAGGTTTGTCCGCTTTATTATGTGAGCAGCATGCATTAGGCCGCTTAGGGTTTACTCATCAATATGCGGATGCAATCCAACATGCGGATATCCATATGATCGCGGTGGGCACCCCCAGTTTGGCGGATGGTAGCACCGATTTGACTCAAGTCTTTTCTGTAGCGCATGACATTGTGCACTATCTCCAGGGTGATGCTGTTGTGGTGATTAAATCAACCGTTCCAGTGGGAACGGGAGATGCGTTGGAACACTATTTTTCTGAGGAACTATCTCGCCTTGCAAAACCGTGGAAAATTGATGTCTTGTCGAATCCGGAGTTTTTGCGTGAAGGGAGTGCTGTCGCCGATTTTTTGCAAGCCGATCGTATTATTATCGGGGGTGACCACGGAGTACCTGCGTTGCTTGCACTCTATCAGGGCTTACCCCGCAAGAACATACCCATTCATCAGATGAGTCGACGCTCAGCAGAGTTGACCAAATATACGTCTAATGTGATGTTAGCGTGTAAAATTAGTTTAATGAATCAAATCAGTCGCATCGCGGAAACATTCGGTGCTGATATTGAGGAAGTTCGGCAAGGGATTGCCTCTGATCATCGGATTGGTCCTCATTTTTTACAGGCAGGCATTGGTTTTGGTGGGTCCTGTTTTCCTAAAGATATTCGCTCTTTGATTCATACGGCACAGCAAATTGGGGTAGAGGCCAGTATGCTCCAAGCAATTTATGATACGAATGAATTGCAAAAAAACTGGGTTTTTGACCATTTGACTCGGCATTTCCATACCGGATTGCAGGGATTGACGGTCGGACTATGGGGGCTCGCTTTTAAACCGAATACAGACGATATTCGAGAAGCAAGTAGTCTGGTCATCATCAAAACTTTATTGGCATCTCAAGTCCATTTAAGGGTTTATGATCCTATTGCTATGCGTGCAACCCAGCAATACTTTGGCCAGCATCCGTTGCTGACTTGGTGTGATTCAGCAATGGACGTGATTTGTCCTGCGGTGGATGCGCTTGTGATTGCAACAGAATGGGATGAGTTTAAAAATCAGGATTTAACCTTGCTGTCTCACCACTTAAACGGTGCACCCATATTTGATGGTAGGAATTGTTTTGAATTGACGGATACTCAGTCTGCCAACTTATCGTATTATTCTGTTGGTCGTCCTGCTGCCTGTGCCCCAGTGCAACAAGCAACAGAGGAGG
>CAZBSX010000010.1:0-11167 GCA_964494305.1 uncultured Legionella sp.
CAACCCTTTTTGTAATTGCGTATATTTGCCTTGCATAGCGGCCACAATTGCAACTCGAGAAGCCATATCAGATTCTATACCAAAAATAGGGAATTCTTTATATACGACACGTAAATTAGGGTTTTTCTGAATCAAGGCATCAATAACCGGTTTCATTTTGACGCAATGCACGCATTGATAATCAAAAAACTCGACCAAAGTTACATCCCCTGTGGGGTTGCCAGCAACGGTTAAATTCCCACTCACCAAGGCACTGCCGTATTGTGCAATCGCGGACTTCGCCTGCTCTTGGAGGGCGGCTTGTTGTTTCTTTTGTAATGCTTGAGACGCTTCAATCAAGACATCTGGATTGGTCACCAAATAGTCATGCACAATCTTCTCAATTTCTTTTTTTTGTACGGGTGTGATAGAAGCGTCGGCCTGTGCAATCGATGCACTCAACGTGGCAGCTAAAATGCCCATAGGCAGTATTTTATTGATCTTCATTCTTATCCTCGACAGAAACACGCTAGTGGTAAACACGCACCCTACCATTGGTATCAGAAAAATTCAAGACTAGGCCTCATTCAAAACTCGCCCTAATACATACAACAAATATTATTTACGATAAACCCGGTCAGAATTATTACCACTATTCAGAGTTTTTGTATCTCCCCAGCATGGGGATGCAAAATATGTCCTATAAATTCCCAACTAGAACAATGTATGATATAATCGCCTTTTAACCTAATTAAGGCGTTAGCATAATGAGTTTTTTCAAATCTGACAGGGCACAGATCGCATTTCGGCGAATGAATAATCAATACAATGGCGTAAAAAACTACGCGCTTAACCACGCTCTGCAAGCGAGTGTTATTGTAGGAAGCGCAGTCATGCTGGCTTTATATTTCCCAGGTCCGGCTCTATTGGCACTATGTCTAAGCGCGCTTGCTCTGATTTGTTTTAATTTAGTAAAACCACCTAATGTACGAGAACAGATGCCGTCTTTGAGCTTTTAACTCCAATCAGCCAATTCGCATCTTCAATGTACGTTGGGCTTCTGGTCCAACGTATGCGTTGTCTTGTGTCAAACCCAATCAATGCCCGAAGTGGCCGCTTGTATCGCATCCTCGACAGAAACACATCGATGGTAAACACGCATCTTATACGAAAATATGAGTAAGATTTAACGCGGTTTGGGTGTGGGTGTTGGGCTCGCGTTATCGTTTTTTTCGTCCGATTTATCAGAGTTTTTTATACTGCGAATAGGATTTTTATACTTGCTTTCGTAATCGGTATCAACAGGCCCAGGGTTATCGTATTTTACTTTCATTTTCCCTTCTGATCTCACAGGGCCATCACTATAATATTGATAGGCAATTTCTCCAGGTGTATCAACAGGACCCGTATTCGCAATTTGCTCGTACTGAGATTTTTGTTGTGATTTGGGTTTTCGTATCCATGCTCTACTAGAGGATTGGGTTGGACCTAGCGGCGACATACAGGCTGAAGACGCTTCTTTCTTAGCCAATCGATCTTTGATGTCTTTTTTTCGCTTTTCTATCGACATACACATGAATCTCTAAGCAGACTATTCTTATAGACTTAGACGTTATATACCTATTTGTCAAACTCGGGTGACCATCCTGGCATTGACATAAGTCGAATCCATCATCGCCATGCAAGATATTTTACAATTTTCTTTGGTCTTCGACCTAAATCAACTATAATGACACGGCTTGTCCGCAATACATCGAGATCTGAGGAAATTTGCCACACGCTTTTACGGGCTTATATACGCTGTCAAGTCACCATCGTATGACTACGGGGTATAGACACAGGATATGGAATGATTATCATAACATCTACATTTACTGCCGATGTGATGCATCCCTATTTAACAGGGCTTCTCCAACAATTCTGCCAACACAAAACAACCTTCATTTATAATCAAATTTTCCAACAACTTTTGTTACCCACTAGTGAATGTCACCTCAATAAAGAAGGACTTAATGTTCTCTTAATTCGCTTAAACGATTTGTTGCATTATTCTTCAGATGACCCGTCCCCTGCAGCTGAATCTTTTATTGCGGAATTGTCTGCTGCTATCGCCACCGCACAAGAAAGCATGCATGTTCCTTTATTGATTCTATTTACGCCTACACCCAACCACCGACAGCAAGAAACCGAATTCTATCGCAACATTGAATATCACATCCAACAACGCATTCATGCCAACAAAAACATTTCGATTTTAAGTTCTAGCACGATCTTGGAGCATAGCCCAAGCCAATCCATCGATGCACCCTTTACTGAAAAATATGGTCATATCCCCTATAGCGCAGAATTTTACCAAGTCCTGAGCACGCTCATTGCTAGAAAATACTCTTTATTTACGCGTAAACCTTACAAAGCAATTGTGCTAGATTGCGACGGCACATTATGGAAAGGAGTTATCGAAGAAGATGGCATCACCAAAGTCACCATTGATCATTACGATGCAGCATTACAGCAATTTTTTATTCAGTGCTATCAAGCTGGGTTTTTATTGTGCCTATGTAGTAAAAATAACGAAACAACGCTCTTATCTGCGTTTGCGACCCATCCCCATATGGTGCTCAATATTCAACAACACATTTGTACGTACCGAATTAATTGGCAATCCAAATCAGAAAATATCACATCCATTGCGCATGAATTAGGACTCAGCCTAGATAGTTTTATTTTCATTGATGAGAATAAATTGGAATGCGCCGAAGTCAAAGCACATTTACCCGAGATCCTCGTGGTAGAGTTGCCTAAAATCAGAAAAAATAGACTGCCCTATTTACAACATATTTGGGCTTTTGATTATTTCGAAATCAGTCAAGAAGATCAAAGTCGCACTCAATTTTACCAACAAAATCGCTTGCGTCAGACATTAAAGTCTGGCACAGACTCTTATCTTCAATTTATAAAAAAATTAAAAATAAAGACGGTTATCCAACGAGCAAAGCTCACTGAGTATGAGCGTATCATTCAATTAAGCCAACGGACCAATCAATTCAATATCGCCCCAAACACGTTGAGTCGAACGGCGTATTACCAAAGCATCCTGACGGGTGAACCGCTGTGTTCAATCATAAAAGTTTCCGATAAATATGGTGATTATGGCATGGTTGGCGTTACCGTATATAGCCTGGTACAACCCATATTGACTGTACACGCTCTTTTTATCTCTTGTCGTATTCTAGGTTATGGGATTGAATATGAGATTCTGAATTATCTCAGCCAAATTGCGCATAACCAAGCGTGCACGCATATCCATATCCCGTTTCATCACACGGCTAAAAATATTCCAGCACTAGAATTCTTAAAAAAAATCAGTAATGGTGTCAGTCTGAATGCGTGTAATATGCTTATCTTAAATACAGCAGATATTCGCAATCTCGATCCTAATTTCATCAGCACCCCCGCCCCGAAAATCGGCAATGCGCAGCCGGTAAAAACAAACCAACTCATTGCGCATGATTACCTATTAGATATTGCGAAGGATGCTTTAAAAAACAAGAAAAAAAGTACGTCACAAGATAGCGTTATTACTGCACAAACCATTAAAATTCACTTGATAGGCCTCTGCAAGCGTCATGATCTCATCATTGCAAAATCTAATCTTGCATTGATTGATCTGGGTTTGAATTCATTACGCGCAGTCTTATTGGCCAGCGAGATTTTTCGAACCTATCATATTGAAATCAATCCATTTGAACTATTGACCTCAACCACCACAGTGAACACGCTAGTTCAAACACTCTTAAATCGATTGTTTACGCCTCAGCCCAGCATCCAAGTCCATAATCATCCGAAACCACAGCAATATGCGATTCAGTTATCCAACGCGCAAAAACGGCTCTGGTATGATGAAAAAATATCCGAAGGAACCAGTAGAAATAATTTATTTATTGCGTACCAGCTCCCAAATGACGTCAATGAACTCATCCTAGAACATGCATTTAATACATTAATCGCTCGTCATGATGCGCTAAGATTTTCTTTTCATGCCGCTCAAGATGACCCATTGATTACATGCCATCCAGCAATAAATCTTGCATTCAAAATTACACAGCACAGCGTTCTGGACGATTTGGCGTTGATACCTTATATTGAGCAGTTTCATCAAAAACCATTCGACTTGAGCCATCCCCCGCTATTACGAGTTGCCATCGCTAAGTCTCCCCAACGCACGATTTTACTCATTTGTCTTCATCACATCATTCATGATGGCTGGTCATTCAATATTCTATGTCATGAATTAAGCATTCTCTATCATGCGTACTCACACCAAGTGGATCATCATCTCCCGGCTATCACATTTTCTTACACCGATTTTATTGCCTGGCAACAACACACCGTTACAGAAAAAATGTTATCCACACAAAAAGAATACTGGGCGTCCTTGTTGCATAAACTTCCCGTCTTAGAATTTATTTATGATAAACCACGCAAGAAATATCATGAGCCCCCTCCTAATAAGCGCATAGATTTTCAATTAGACCAACAAACCACCCAACAATTAAAGCAATTGGCAGCGAGATATCACATTACTTTGTACGATTTATTAATGACTGCATTTGGATTGTTGTTATCTCATTACACCAATCAACCCGACGTCAGTTTTTTGACGGCTGTCTCTGGCCGTCATCACCCAAACGTTCATCACGTCGTTGGTTTTTTTGTAAATTTATTACTCGTCCGTTTTCAAATGAGCGCAGATGTGACGCTTTCTCAATTATTAAAAAACAATAAAACCCTCTTGAATACTATTTTTGCGCATCAAGAACTGCCTCTACATGATATTTTACAAGCTACCGGTGAAACGGTGGACTCGCAAATTCATGCGTTCAGTCAAGCCGGATTTATCTTTCAAAATTACCCTATCGCACAACTTACTTTACATCATACTGTCTGCCAAAGAGTATATGCGAATAACGGTACGACTGTTCTATATGACTCAAGTCATGAGTGTCGCTTTGGTAATCTCGTTTGTTTTATGCAAGAAATAGGCCCCAATCTATGTGGTGTCATGGAATACAACCATTCTCTATTTCATAACAAAACCATTGTTCATGTCATTCGAGCGTTTAAAGTCTTATTAAAAAATATGGCACAAGATCCCAGCGGACCAGCAAGGGCAATTCCCCTACTGACCAACAGCCAGAAAAATATGCTGTTCAAGCAATGGAATCCGCAGGTTATATCACCTCCAATTCATGCGAGTTTAACCACCCTATTTGCAGAACAAGTCGCCAAACATCCTAATGCTCTCGCCGTAAAATATCATCATCAGATCTTGACCTATTCCGACTTAGATCAACGCGCCAATCAACTTGCTCACCATCTCAAAACGCTCGGGCTCAAACGTGAGAACCCTGTAGGTATTTTGTTAAAAAAAGGCGTTGAACCTATCATTGCAATGCTCGGGATTATAAAGGCGGGCGGCTGTTACGTCCCTCTTGAAAAAGACTTACCCAGTGCGCGAATTCGTTACATTATTATGGATACGCACTTAGCCTATCTCATCACGGACCAAGACATCACACGCTATATTGACCAAGAAGATAGCCCAATCCGCCATGTCATTACGCTAGATCATCTTAATATCCATAATGCACCTACATACCCTCTATTCACCAAAACCCAACCTCAACAATTGGCGTATATTATCTATACTTCGGGTACAACGGGCAATCTCAAGGGCGTGATGTTAGAGCAAGAAGGTATTTTAAGATTAGTCAAATCGCCGAATTATCTGAACATAACAGCCAAAGATCGTTTTGCACAAACATCGAATATGTTGTTTGATGCTGCAACGTTGGAAATATGGGGTGCGCTACTCAATGGGGCAAGCTTAGTCATCCTAGACAAAGAAACGCTATTGGATGCGTCCAGTTTTGAACATTTTTTACGTGAAGAGCAGATCACCATCTTATTTTTGACCACGCAATTGTTCCATTCATATGCATTTACCCAACCTAATCTGTTTACAAACCTCAATTACATGATCGTTGGTGGCGAAACCGTGTTGGCTGAAGCAGTACAGCGTGTATTCAAGCAACCTCATCCACCCAAGCATTTTATCAATGGGTATGGTCCAACCGAAAATACGACTTTCTCTACCACGTACACAGTGAACTCGCTCGACGACATTGTTGATCCAATCCCAATCGGCACGCCCATTTCAGGGACTAAAGCTTACGTGTTAAATCATCATTTCAATCCTATGCCTATCGGTGCGCCCGGTACTTTGTATGTCGGTGGGCAAGGACTTGCACGCAAATATCTCCATCAAACCACATTAAATCAAGAAAAATTTATCGAGTATGAGAACGAAAGACTATTCAATACTGGCGATATTGTCGCTTGGCAAGCACAGGGGTATTTGCGTTATCTGGGGCGCGAAGACGACCAGGTGAAACTGAATGGGTATCGAATTGAACTGAATGAAATTGAAACTCAATTAAAAACCCATCCTTATGTGGAACAAGCTGTTGTTTTAATCAACAGTCATCATCAACAGACTCATTTGGCAGCTTATGTGTCATTAAAAAACTCACATCATTTATCTGAACTCAATTTATAGCATCATTTAAAAACCACACTGCCCAAATATATGTTGCCGAGTTTTTATTATCGAGCCGAACATTTTCCTCTGACTAATACGGGTAAAATTGATAAAAAACTTTTGGCAACCTTCAAATTAGATCGCATCACGTACACCGAATATGAGTCGTCATCCAATTTATTGCAAGACAAAATTATTGATATCTATGCGGAAGTACTCCATATTGATACCAGTTTAATTGGGATTAATGCGGAATTTTTTGATTTGGGGGGGAATTCAATCTCAGCCCTACGCTTAATTCATATGCTCAATGAGCAATTTCATATAAAAATAAATTTTTCAATCTTGTATGATCATGCAAGTGTTAAATTATTAAGCGAACAAATCAGCGCTATTCTGAGTCAAACCCAATTCAGTGCGGCACTTCATTTAGCCCAACAGAAACCTCATGCGTTAAAAACCATCAAAATAGGAACCCCTGATAAACCTCCAATTGTTTTTCTGCATCCGATTGGTGGCACAGGATTTTGTTACTTAGATTTGATCAAATTACTACCCAACGATCAACCATGCTATATTATTCAAGACCCAAGTATCGACGCGAACCAAATATTGTTTGATGATATCGTCTCTATGGCAAACTTTTACAATCATTTGATATTTAAAAATCTACATTCGCGCCAATTCATCCTTGCCGGTTATTCGTTTGGCGGTATGTTAGCCCTTGAAATGGTGGGACAACTTGAACAAAAAAAATCTGCAGACTGTGTCCAATGTATTCTGTCATTTGACACTTGGATCGTCTCCAATATTGCGAATGTGCAAATCAAAGCAAATTTGAAAACGCATGTCATTCAGCAATACGACCGCATTGCGAAACAACTCAGCGCAGAACAGCATGAACCACAACCCTGGATGGAACCTTATTATCGACAACTGCAGGAATTTGGCATGACGTATGCACCACCGAAGATCAATAAAAAAATCATCTTATTCAAAGCAGCACACCAATCAGGAGAATTTGCCCCTTTACAAGATCAAAACAATTATTTAAATTATTACACATCGCTTCCTATCGATATTCATCTCATTGATTGTGATCACGATACTATTCTGCAATTGCCTCATGTAAGATCAATTGGACGAATCATTACCCAACATATTACGGATGAGATCCATGAGATGGCTTAGCCACTATGTTCTGAATAATATTTATCATCGTCTCTTTAAGCATATTCCAGAGTCGGTATACTGGATCGATGAACAAGGTAAATATCTGGGATGTAACGCACACTATCGTCAAGTGATTCAAATTGATCCTACCGTTAAACTGACGGGCAAGGATGTGAATCAGTATCTGGCGAGTTTAAACATCCAAATTGAATATACACGTCTTCTACCTCAGAAAAGTAAAGGTTATGAAAAAACATACTATTTTGATCATCAACACCAAGCCACATTTCGCATCATCCAAATAGAGTTTTGGGGCGTTACGTTATTCATTGAGGAAAATTTGCGCCTGCATATCAATCTGATTCAAAATATGAAAAATAAATATGCCCGTCTTAAACAAAAAAATGATAAAACGAAAGCATATCTCAACAATTTGATTCAGATCATACCAGCAAGCGTCTACTGGAAAGACACTGATTGTGTCATTTTAGGGGGTAATATCGCACATGCAAAATTGGCCGGATTTTCGCGTCCAGAAGATGTCATCGGTAAAACCGAATATGATTTTGTATGGAAAGATCAAGCAGCTATCATTATTGAAAATGACAAAAAAATAATGAGCACAGGTATTGGTTTGAAATTAGAAGAAATCGCCACCTTAAGCGACGGTGCTATTCATACCTTCCTCACCTCCAAGGAACCCCTTCGAGATAAAGATAGCCAAGTCATCGGAATTATTGGAATTTCAGTAGATATTACTGAGATGAAAAACCTGCAAAATGATTTGCGCGAGGCAAAAGAAGCCGCTGAAGTCGCGAATTTTGCTAAAACTGAATTTATTGCCAATATGAGTCATGATGTGCGCACACCATTAACTGGCGTCGTCGGAATGGCGCAAGTCCTTGAAGATACAGTTCCTGATCCAAAGCAGAAACAATATGCGCATTGGCTAGGAGAAAGTGGTAAAAAATTGCTAAAGATGTTGAATCAAATTCTGGATGTGATTTCTGCCGACAACGTCAATAAATTCGCCAAAAAAGAAGAAGCCTTCGATCTCAATGAAGTCATTCAAGATCTGATTGGGCTTGAATATCCATCTATTATCATGAAAAAAATTGAATTTCATACTGATATCGATACCCATATCCCATCCATTTTAGTGGGTGACCCCAAAAAGATTCATCATATATTACTGAATTTACTTGGTAATGCCATCAAATTTACGAAGACCGGCTACGTTAAAATCATGGTGAGATTGCTACAAAAAACCGACAACACTGCGCTATTGCAATTTGAAGTCTCAGATACCGGAATTGGAATTCCCTATGAGGCTCAAAGCAAAATATTCGACCGTTTCTTCCATGTGACACCCACTTACAAAGGGACGTATGAAGGGCGCGGTCTTGGGTTACATATTGCCCAAACCTATGTCGAATCCTTAGGTGGTGAAATCACCGTCGATAGTGAACCGGGTGTAGGGACCACGTTTTCCTTCCATATTCCATTTGCTATTGGCGTTGACGCCTGTCTCTTTACGCCAATCTCATCAAATAGCACCGCACCGTCTGTTAACGCAACTCAAGTTGCTTCTTTTCTCAATGAGACAAAAAACAAACCTCAAATCTTGATCATTGAAGATAATTCAGTAGCCCGAACCATCGTGGAGTTGATCATTCAACAATCAGGACTGACGTCAATGTCAGCAATCGATGGCGAGCAAGCGTTAGCATTGACTCAGAGTCACCCATTCGATTTAATAATTTCTGACATCGGACTACCGGGGATTTCCGGATTTGAATTCGCCATACAATATCGGGCATGGGAAAAAACACAAGCTAAGCACCCTATTCCAATTATTGGTTTAACCGCACATGCTGAAAACACTATTCGCAATGAATGTCTCGCATCTGGGATGAATGATGTGTTTAGTAAACCATTGACCTTGGCAATCTTACAAACCATTATTACGAAATTTTTTATTGAGCCGCCTATGCAACCGACACCATCTTCTGAATCTCAACTTGACTTAGGTGCAGATTTACCTAATACCGAAACCCAATTATTTGAATTGGACGCTTTTCCACTCATCCATGCTGAAACAGCTCTAGACCATCTCGATGCAAATAAAAACTTACTCATCACACTGCTGAGTGAATTTATTACTCATGATATACCGATTGTATATACACAATTTACCGCAGCTTTTGCAAACGAAGATTGGGATCAGATTGAAAAGCTTGCACATAAATTGAAGGGCGGTATCATGTACTTAGGACTCACTAAACTCCAATACGCATGTCAATATCTTGAGCGTTACCATAAAGCGGGTTACACCAAACTACTGCCCGCTTTATACCAACAATATACGTGTGTGTTTTCGGAAACTCAGCAAGCCATTCAACAATGGCTTGCGCTGGAGCAAAACAATGCGAATTAGGTTTAAATCTGTTTACCTGCTTTTACTCTGTGTATTGTTGAGCGCGTGCCAACAACAACCCAAACTAAAATCCCCGCCACAAATGCAATTAAAATCGTCTTCATTTTCTGAGCTTCCGGGTTGGCAAACCACCAAAAGACTCCCCTCTTTGCAGGCGTTTCAAGCCTCATGTCGCTGTTTTGCAAAACAAAATCCTGAGCACCCCGTCGGTAATCCTTGGCTACAATTACATGCTAAAGATTGGCATTCGGTTTGTGAAGCAGCACTTGCATTGCGCACACCCTCCGAAACTGAAGCGAAACTTTTTTTTGAAACATGGTTTCAACCCATGGAGTTTGATAATGGCCAAACCATGACCAGCCTATTTACAGGCTATTATCTTCCAGAAATTTCGGGCAGTTTAACGCAAACAGAAACGTATAACGTTCCAATTTACGATGTACCCAGTAATTTAATTCGAATCAATTTAACCGATTTTTCTTCCGATTTACCTAACCGCCAATTAGTAGGCCGCCTTGATAACCAACGCATCGTCCCCTTTTACTCCCGTGAAGATATTGATCAAGGCGCCATTGCGCAAGTCGCACCCGTAGTCGCTTACTTACGTAGTCGAGTCGATCGCTTATTTATGGAGATCCAAGGATCAGGCGTTTTAAGGTTACCAGATGGCACTCAATTAAACTTAGGATATTCAGGAAAAAATGGCTTGCCGTACACTGCGATTGGTCGCGTACTCATTGAGCGCGGCATTTTGCAAACCGATACAGTATCTCAACAAACCATCCAAGCTTATTTAGAAGCACATCCCGATGAGCGTGATGAGATCATATATAAAAATCGTTCCTTTGTTTTTTTTCGGGTTCTCCACAAAAAAGGTGCATTCGGCACACAAGGCGCACGACTCACGCCACAATTTTCACTCGCAGTTGATCCCGATTGGATCCCGCTAGGAATGCCGCTCTGGCTAAGCACTACTT
>CAZBSX010000010.1:11177-15186 GCA_964494305.1 uncultured Legionella sp.
CATTCAAACAGCCAACACACATTACACCGACTGATGATTGCCCAAGATACTGGTGGCGCTATCAAAAGCGCAATACGAGGAGATATCTATTGGGGAAGTGGCAAAGACGCTGCAGCTATTGCAGGTAAAATGAAAAATACCGGTCGATACTGGTTATTAGTACCCAAACAGATTTATTCAGCCCAATGGTCTGGGGCATAACCGTCATTGCATGCGTAAGAGGTATGAGTCCAATGAAAATCATCACCTTCTGGCAGATGCCTTTCCAGCAAAAAATGATGTTTTTTATCAATTTGGTGTTATGCAGTATCGCTAAAATCGCCATTACTATCTTACCCTATCGCGCACTCTCTCCCTATTACGGTCTTCATTGCCAAATGCTCAATGCTTCTACACTGCTTTCGACTCACCAGATACAACAAGCCTTGCACATTAAACGCAGTATCGCCTTGGCAGTACGTTATATACCTTGGCGCTCTAATTGCCTAACCCAAGCGCTGGTTGCTAAATTCTGGTGTCAGCATTTTAAGCTCCCTTACCTGTTTTTCATCGGTTTAGCAAAATCAAGTGCTCAACCCTTAGGCAAGGAGGGACATGCTTGGGTTAATGCTGGTCCCATCGCTATCACAGGGGGGAACAGCTTTGCCACGCACCAGGTTATTTTAACGTATTCGAATGTCAATTTCAGACCTTAACACATACCGTGATTAAATGTTTAATTAACCTATTCATGAGATGAGTAGATAAGGTAGACTGATCATTGTCATCGATTGTTTCATGACACGCCAACCTACTTGCCCCGGCTTGTCCGGGGCATCCAAAGGATCTTTTCAGAATCCCTGGATGCCCCGGACAAGCCGGGGTACGTTGGTACAGTGATTTGAGGAGGTATTCAACCATGAGTTCTTCACGGATTCTTTCGATTGATGCTCTACGAGGATTTATCATGCTAATCATGATCTTCGTTAATGATTTGGCAATTATTAAAGGGAATACCGTCCCTGATTGGATGGTACATTTCAGTGATCGCGCAAAAGGTAGCGGCATGACTTTTGTCGATCTTGTGCTTCCGGCATTTATCTTTATCGTAGGTATGTCTATTCCGTTTGCAATCAACGCAATCCAGCGCAAAGGAAAAACATCTATTCAGATCGTCTGGCATATTCTAATCCGTACGTTATCTCTGCTTTTTCTTGGTGTACTCATGACCCATGGTTGGCCTATTGCAACGCACATAGGTTGGTCAGCACCGCTGTGGGAAACGCTCATGGGCGTCTGTGCGATCCTCGCATTCTGCCAGATTTCTTCTCCGAATGGATCACCAGCCACGCACAAAACACTCGTTATAACCACTACGTTATGTCACATTATTGGCTTCGTTGGGCTTATTTTTCTTGCGTTTCAATTTGTGGGTAAACAGGGTAGTCACATCATGACATTCTCACCCTTTCATATGAATACGGGATGGTGGGGAATTCTTGGTATCATCGGTTGGGCATATGGTATCGCATCACTCATTTACCTCACCTTTCAGAATCATCGCACAGCACTTTTAGGGTGTATGGTGCTGTTATTGTGCCTCATTCCAGCTGCCAAAACTCAAATTTTCAGTGGTTTATGGTTAGCGGATTATGTGGATATTGGTAAGACTTTAGGCTCACAACCAGCAATCGCTGTGGCTGGTATGTTACTCAGCACTATCCTTATCACTCCTGACAAAAAAACCGTCCGTGAGCGAATCTGGTTCACCGTCTTATTCAGTATCGCTACGGCACTCGGCGCAGTGTTGTTAAACGGTCTCTACGGCATCAGCAAAAATCAAGCCACGCCATCATGGGCGCTATGGGCATGCGCGATCACTGCGAGTTTTTGGCTGTTTTTCTACATAATTTGTGAGGTGAAACCTATTCGACTTCTTTCCAAACCACTCATTCTCGCTGGCAACAATGCCTTACTTGCCTATCTACTTTCGGCGATTTACTTTTCTTTCATCATTAACGTGGGTTTGGGCGATTGGTACAAAAGCATTGGACAGCTCGATCTGATTCACGCCGTTCTAAGAGCACTTAGTGTCAGTGTCGTTCTTCTTGGATGCACGATTATGCTGAACCGCATTGGATTTAGATTGAAATTATAGGTTGAGCCACCTTGGCCCAACCTACATTAAATTGGCGTACGCCAAAACCAACCATTTTGTACCATGATCTGCGAACTTAATTTGCACTCGCGTATGCGCACCATTGCCTTCCACTGTCAACACCACGCCAGAACCAAAATGCGGGTGAGTCACATTCTGGCCTAATCGCAAGCCAGATTCATGATGCGCTTGCGCTGCGGCAGGTTTGATGACCGCAGCACGTCGACTACTCCGGACTTCCTCCAATAACTCGTTGGGAATTTCATTGAGAAATCGCGAAGGACGATGATATTCTTCTCGACCATATTGGCGCCGGACTTCAGCATAAGTTAACGTCAATTGTTGCATCGCACGCGTCATCCCCACGTAACATAAGCGCCGCTCTTCTTCCATACGGTTAGTGTCTTCCGCAGACTGTTTACCGGGAAATAATCCCTCCTCCATGCCGACCAAAAATACAATAGGAAATTCCAATCCTTTCGCAGCATGCAAGGTCATCAAGTGCACATATTCATCGTATTCAGACGCTTGCATTTCCCCTGCCTCCAACGAAGCATGAGCCAAGAAACTCACCATATATGGCAAATCTTCCTCGTCTTCATAACGAAATTCCTTCGCCGCACTGACCAGTTCTTGTAGATTTTGTAATTTGGATTCGCCCACATCACCTTTCATTGTGGCATAATACCCATACAATCCAGATTGGTTAATCACTCGATTCATTTGTTCTTCTAAAGGCAAATCACTGATTTCTTCTTGCAGCATCGCGATCAAACTCAAGAACTTGGCCAATGCCGTATTTGCACGCTGCGTTAGCGTGTCCGTCTGTAATAAGTTACGTGCTGCTGCCCATAGGGATTGTGTTTCTGCACGCGCCAAAGCTCGCAACGTATCCAACGTTTTTTCACCAATCCCTCTTGCCGGTAAATTCACCACGCGTTCAAACGCTGCATCATCATCGCGATTCAATATCAACCGCAAATAACCTAAGGTGTCTTTGACTTCTGCACGCTCAAAAAACCGCACGCCACCATGAATACGATAGCCAATACCCGCTCGTAAAAAAGCTTCCTCTAATACCCGAGATTGTGCATTCGACCGATATAAGATCGCAATATCCCGCAATGGGCACCCTTGATTATGGGCTAGTGTAATTCGCTCACTCACATAACGCGCTTCTTCTAATTCGTTAAACGCAGCAAACAGATTTACTTTTTCGCCTTGATGCCCTTCAGTCCATAACGATTTCCCCATGCGCGTAGGATTATGGGTAATTAGCGCATTCGCAGCTTGTAGGATAGTCGCCGTTGAACGGTAGTTTTGCTCCAAACGCACCATTTGAGTCTCGGAAAAATCTCTTGAAAATCGTTGGATATTTTCCACTTTGGCGCCGCGCCACCCATAAATGGACTGGTCGTCATCTCCAACCACCATAACCTTGATATGCTCACCCGCCAACAAACGAATCCAGGCATATTGAACCGTGTTCGTATCTTGAAACTCATCGACTAGAATGGTTTGAAAACGACGATGATAATGCGCCAACAAAGGTGGATTATCGCGTAATAACTCAAGAGTTCGTAGCAGAATTTCTGCAAAATCAATCACTCCTGAGATTTGGCATGCTTGTTCATACGCGACGTAAATTTTCAGCCAAGTTTTCATCGGACCGAAACTGGGGCATGCCACTTGATGCGCGCGTAGGCCTTCGTCTTTATTGCCATTGATAAAGGATTGGGCTTGTCTTACTGGCCATTGATCCGGATCTAATTGCAAATCCGCCATCACCCGTTTGATCATCCGTGCTTGATCGTCACTGTCTAAAATTTGAAAGGCTTGCGGTAATTTCGCTGCTTCGTAATGTCGGCGTAA
>CAZBSX010000011.1:0-14723 GCA_964494305.1 uncultured Legionella sp.
TGCAAGGCTTGTTTAAAAAAGCTATTATCTGGTCGAGTATCTAATAATTTAAGGTGAGCACCTAAATCTGATTCAGTTTCAGATTTTAAAAACAGCGCTGTTAGGGTGAATAGCCGCTCTTGCGCTGAGTCTGCATAGGCTGTTTTATTATGAGGGAAAAGGAGTCTTAACAAATCAATAGCTGATAACCACTCGGCCAAAAAAGCCTTTTTGATATATTTGCTCTCTAAACGTTCTAACGGATAGTGCATATTATATCCCCACGGTTGTCTCTAGAGACAAAAAAAGAATAGGTTGTTCTTTAGGCATGCTACTTATAATGATGCATCAGTATAAAAATAGTGCGCATATTGTAACATAGATTATGTATTGAACATATTGGATATTGATCTTTGATAAAAAACGATCTTCTCAAAGAATGACGAGCCCTTTCTGTTGTTAATGGTTGCGGCTCGGATAGATTGAGTCAATTTTCGATGCGTTTTCCCAGGTTAAATACGAGCCGAGATTGATATTGTTTTTTGACTTCGTTATAATCATTTTGCCTTATTTTTGGAGTTTGTAATGCATAAACAACGACTTATAGTAACAGCAATATTGAGTGGAGTATGGATGTTGGCCGCGCAAGTCGCAATGGCCGAACCAAAAACTCCGATGACGACTTGTCCAAGTGTTGATATGCTCATGTCATTTGATGGCTCGTATATTGAATCGACACCAATAGCGTTTGATGCACAGGCACGTACTGTGACTTTGTCCGTGTCTCAAAGAAGAACATTCAATGAGCATGATACAATGTTTCAAGGCTATGGCACTATGGTCTTTATTATGTCCGGCATCGTTTCTCATGAGCATGAGTTTGACTATGGGGATGAAGCAGTCCCAGGTTTGTTGACCCAAATGCAAGCTGATTTTGAAACGCCAGTGATGTATGAAATTGATAAAGGTGTGCAAATACCTGTTTGTTCTTACTCTTTGCCTGGCGAAGCAGTGAAGGCACTCGTATTCCAAGCGCCAGAAGAAGACACTGAAAACGCAAGATAATTCAACATGTTGTGTTCCCCGCGCAAGCGGGGGACTTATGCGTCATTCGGTGTGGATTTTGCTCATTTCCAGCGACTAATCGAATTATTTTTCTTTTGCAACCCTACTACTGATCTCTTGTGAAACCACAGCTTTGAGATCTCCACTTGGTGAAGAATAGGTGCACACGAGTAATTGTAGGTTATCATCAAGAAAAGGTTTGTATTGTATTGGCGTCTCAAAATCAACGTGCATTTTATCTAGGGTTGCTGCAATTTCTTCTTTCATATCGTGATCTTTGGGCAAAGCAATACCAGTAAGGCTAAGGTCTGCGCGGCCATAGTCTGGAAACACAGGGTCATTTTCACTGAAAACCGTACTTGCGTAGATAGAGAATACCATGGTATGTGCTTGCACATCAAAAGTGACGGGTGTGACGCTACGGATCTTGCCATGATCAAAAGCTTTGAGCATATCGATAGAAGGGCAAGTCGTCATTGGTGTACTCGCCATTATTGCTTGTGCTGCTAAAAAGCACGTGCCACCGATCATTGCTTTTACTGTAGATAATTTTTTAAACATAGAAATCTCCAAAAATCAATCAAAATGATTTTAACTTGATTAATTAAATCAGTCAAATTCTAACGCGAGTTTCGCTATTTTAGTAAAAGGCTAAACACAGGCCCGTTCGGGCTGAGGAGCTACAAAGCAGCGTCGAAGCCTATACGTATGCTTCGAGATGGCGCGTAAACGCCTCCTCAGCACGAACGGGGTATGCATAAGCGTTGCTCTTAGTAGATTAAGTAGTAAATCAATAAGCCCAAACCGGTTACAGCAGCTAACGGATGTAATAGTAGAATTAATTTCGGTATCGGTTTTTTACGTAAATCGAAACTGAGTAACGTTAAGCCACCTAAAGCTGCAATACAGAGTACGACAACACTGAGGATTGGTTTGCTGCCAGCATGTAAAATGGTATAAGCAATTAGACAGCCCAATCCGGTTACAGCAACCAAACCATGTAACAATACCGCAGGTTTGAAGCTAGGACGATCGCAAAGCAGTTGAATAAAAACAATAAATCCAAAAAAAACGGCTAGAACAAAAAAACCTAGCGCTAGATACATGAGGTTTTGCATGTTGCGGGCTCCCATTCAATCCATTGAAGACTAGCAAGATAATACAAACCACACCGAATTGGAAGTCTTTGAGGAAGGGGCACCATCGAGTCGGTAAAGAGTTCCGCATACTGTTCCAATTGAGCGCGATGTTTTTCGAGAGTGTTCGTTTCTGCGTGACCTGTTTTGAAGTCAATAATCCAACGTATATTGTGCTCAGAAAAAGTCCGGTCGATAATCCGTGTACCTTTGCCATGCTCGGTTAAGATTGCATACTCATTCTGTTCGTCCACACGGTATTGCGCGATCCATTGGCCTTGTTGATCCTGTAAAAAGGCTTGAATTTGATTTTGAATGTGTTCGAGCGCTAGCGTATATTCCTGATTCACAAAGCCCATTTTTTTTAAGTGATGGCTGGCCAATTGCCAGGGAATGTCGCTATATGACGGTGGATGATACGTACAGATCCATTGCAAAACTGAATGGGTAACAATGCCAATTAAGCGAGGTAAAGCGGGAGGACAGGTCACATCGTTGTGCGCGTTGAATCCTGTTGTGGTGGAGAGATTGGGTGGATTTTGATAATACGCCAAAGGTAATCGCCAAAGAGATGGTAATTGCGACTCATCCTGAGGATGCGTCTGATTTTGGCTATCGGTGCTTATGAATGGCTGTGCTTGCAGCATATGCCGAAAACTTTTTTTCCGAATGGTTTGTGAATTATCTAACAGGTATAAACGTTGTTTGGCACGCGTAGTTGCGACGTATAGCAATCGTTGCGATTCATAAAATGTTTTTTGTGCATCTAAATGTTCTAAATAATTATAAACGCGACATTCATCGTCTGCTACCGCTTTAATCGGCGACACTAAAAATAAATCTTCATCTTGTTCGCGGGGTAATTTCAACCACCGCATCAATTCTTTGTCATGCGTCATGGGCGAGGCCCCTAGGCCCGGTAAGATCACACAATCAAATTCCAAGCCTTTGGATTTATGAGTGGTCATAATTTGCACACGAGAAGCTGTGTTTTTTTGAGAATATAACCGATTCAATTGTTGCTGAAATAATCGCTCATCGGAGAGTTGGCCATCTACGGTAAATTGACGGAGCAGTGTCCAATATTGTTCTAGATCTTCCTGCTCAGATGGACTTAAAATCACACCACCATGTAATTGACGTAAGAGATTACGCAGCGTATCGACTAAAGGTAGTTGATGGCGGTGGTGATACGTTGATTGAAAGATTTGATAAATATACGCCGCCCGAATGCGCCCTTCAGGACTGAGATCTGGAATATCTTGATGGTGGGCCAATGCCTGATAGATTGAGGTGTGGTGACGGGCAATGACCAGTAAATCTGCAAGATGCAGACCACCCCATGGGCTGCGCAATACGGCCAACCAAGCTAACCGGTTGGCAGGCATCAAGACAGCTTGCGTAATAGACCACACATCGCGTAAATGCGGTAATTGGGCCAATAAATCAATGTCGACACCTTGAAAAGCGATTCGCTCTTGGCGCAATACCCTGATCATCGCACGTAACTGATACCGAGAGCGCACCAGGATCGCAATACTGGTGTCTGTGTTGCGTTGTAATTCTTCTTGCAAGATATGCAGCACGCCATGTGCCTCACTATCCGGATCAGAATATTCTATCGCTTGAATAAAACTCTCAACATGTTCGGCTAAAATCGCAGTTGCAGCATGGAACGATACAGCACCAGTTTCAACATCATCTTGCTTGGGCAAAATATGCATAAACTGTTGATTCACCCAAGCGACTAATGAGGACGTGGAGCGGAAATTAGCACTGAGTTGGAGTGGGATTAAGGGGACCGGTCCAATGCCTTGGGTTTTTGCCCGGAGGAACAAGCCCACTTCGGCTGCGCGAAAACGATAAATGGATTGCATGGGATCGCCCACCACAAATAGGGTGCGCCCATCACTGGGTTCCCAACCTTGGATGAGCTGGGTAATGAGCTCAAATTGCTGGATCGACGTATCTTGAAATTCATCAATTAACAGGTGTTGAATTTGATGATCCCAGTACAAGGCGAGATCACTGGGCGTGTCTGCGTGACCTAGAGCCAGGCGGGCTTGATGAGCAATGCCGGTGAAATCAATGGCAGCTTTTTCTTGAAATTGAAGTTCCAAGTGTGCAACCACTAAAGGCAAGACTTGAAATAATGCCTGCAATACGGTCCACTGCGGATCGGCAAATTCAGGTTTGGGCAAATGGCTGATGTTGATTAAGGCCGATTCAAATTCGGGTAGAGTTTGTAAGGCCTCCAAAATCTGCTTAGATTGCGTTTTGAGCTGTGTATAGAGTGGATCAGGGCAACGGTCGCGTTTGAGACCAATATGATGGTCAAAGCTTTTCCGTAAGGTTTGAGTGGATGTGAGTAATAATCTTGCCAATGCGGTTGCCTGTTCTGCATTCATTTGCGTAAAATTTTGCCAATCTTCGAGTGCTTGAAATCGCGGATCATCCATGGCGCAGTGTGTGCTGAAATTTTTGACTAAAGTGAATACGTCGTTTTGTAAGTCAGAAGGTATAGTTTGAAAAAATCGACTTAACTCATGGTGCTCAATCCAAGCCAGGGCTTGTTCAAACTCTTGTTTACTTTGTGCGCGCGCGAGGAAAAGCGGGGTTAGCCATTGATCCCGTTGTGCTAATACTTGTGTTAAGAGTTCGACCAATACATCCTGGCGATTATCCAAATGACGTAATAACGTTTTCAGATCAGTTTGTTGGGTAGGGGTAGTGCTTGCCTCCTGAATGTACGCACGGGCTGCTTGATAGTATAACACTTGTGGTTGGTCAGTGATGGTCGCGTAATGGCTGCTATGGCGTGGAATTGCATGCGCTAGCATTTGACACAGGGCATCAATCGTCATAACTCTAAGTCGCGACCCATTGCGTAATAAGTCCCAGCCGCATGCCTGATCGTGTGCTAATGCTTCGCGTGCGTAACGATGAGTCATTTCTTGATGAGGGGACGTTGGGGCGATGCCCGCATCAACTTGTTGTAAGGCCAGTAGGATCCGTCGCTGCATTTCACTCGCCGCTTTTCGCGTGAACGTTAACGCAATAATTTGTTCAGGAGCTTGCACGAGCGGGAGTAACCGTAAAAAACGCTGGGTGAGGATCTCGGTTTTGCCTGAACCTGCAGGGGCTTCAACGAGGTAAGATTGGCCAGGGTTCGTTGCGAGCGAGCGTTGCTGCTGATCAGGTAGCATGATCGGGCGATGGCCAAATGATTTCTTGTGCGGCAGTCCGTAAATTATACGAAGAACTCATACAGTGTCCATACGCACCTGTATTGGCGATCAAGATCACATCTGATTCAAAGGTATCTGGCAGAATGCGATCATACCCTAACGTATCACCCGATTCACAAATGGGGCCTACAATATGCGCAAATCCAGTATTCCCTTCATAAAAACGACTGAGGTTAACAATTGGATGATATGCCCCATACAGCATGGGCCGGATTAACGAATTCATGCCAGTTTCAATGCCTACAAAACGTACTTTGCCTTTTTCTTTGCATTGAGTCACTTTTGCGAGCAAAATCCCCGCTTCTGCAACAAAATATCGACCAGGTTCTAACCAAAACGTAATATGCGGATAACGAGATTTTACACCCAGCAGTAACTTATCCAGCTCGACTAAATTCAAAGGTTGCTGGCCAGGTTTTTCACTAATCCCCAATCCACCACCGAGATTGATGAAGCGCACCTCGGGAAAGTGTTGAATTTGTCCGGCCAACATCAATGCGGTGTCTTGCCATAATTCAGGAGATAAAATACCGCTTCCAGAATGTGCATGCAGTCCTACAACCTGCAATCGGTTTTTTCTGACTAATTCTGCAGCTTGCTCTAAACTACTGGCAGCGATGCCGAATTTAGATTCATTACCGCCGGTACAGACAAATTTATGATGACCTGCACCAGTGCCAGGATCAATGCGCAATAAGATGGGATGCCCTTGAAATATGTCTGGCCAATGCTCAATGGGATACAAACTATCAATTGTGACATAGCAACCCGTTGTGAGCGCGTGTTGATATTCTGCTTTAGATGCGAAATTTGGAGTAAACAAAATCTTATGTCGGTCAATGTTAGGAAACGTTTTTAACACCAAGTCTAATTCTTCGGGTGATACACACTCAAAGCCGATCCCTTTGGCCGCCAACGCTTTTAAAATCTCAGGATGCGGATTGGCTTTGAGTGAATAAAAAAACGTGGTGATCGATTGAAGAGATAATAAGGTATCCGCTTGTTTGAGCAGCGTTTTTTTATCATAGACATAGCAAGGCGATTCTTTCTCGGCCAATGCGAGTAAATGCTCGCGCTCTGTTTCCCACCAAGGCGTTGCCTTGGGTTCGGGTTGACCAAATTCTTCATGCCAGCTTTTGGAGTAATAAAAACTTTGCGGATTGGACTCAATCAACAATGCATGTAATTTCTGACATAATTTGTCAGCTTTGGACTCGTCGACGACAAAGGTTAAGTTCAAATCATTTGACGCTAGGGAAATGAGGTGGACTTGCTGATCGTCAAATACCTCGAATGCTGAGCCCAATTGAGGTAAGACGCGACGAATATGGTGACCGACTAAACTAATTGCAGAACAAGGTTCAATAATTTTGGCACGACCGAATTGGTTCAAATCGTCCATGAGCGCATCGAGTCTGGCGCGATAAGATTGTTTACCATGGCTATCTAATGATAATGTTACATTCGATTCAGATGTTGCCAAGAGATCCACGGAAAATTGATGACGTTTGAACGCTGCAAAGACGTCAGCTAGAAATCCAATTTGCTGCCACATACTGACTGTGTCAATAGAAATCAATGTAATGCTATGTTTGACCTGGATCGATTTGATGGGCGGGGCATCGTCATCACTTTTCGTGAAAATATGTGTACCCGAGTGATCCGGCATGCAGGTGTATTTCACATACATAGGAATATTTGCTTTGCGGACTGGCGGAACACATAACGGATGTAGGACCTTGGCGCCCATGGAGGCAATTTCTTGCGCTTCTTCATAATTCAATGTTTTTAACAAACGAGCATGGGGCAGTTGGTGTGGGTTTGCTGTATAGATTCCGGGGACATCGGTCCAAATTTCACAGACTGTGGCATCTAAAATCGCGGCCAAAAGTGCAGCTGAGGTGTCGGATCCCCCGCGACCTAAGAGGACCGTTTCCCCTTGAGAGTTGGCGGCAATAAAGCCTTGAGTAATCACGACTTGCGCACCGCTATTTTGCAATTGTTCGGCCAACATGGGATTAGGGTCTGCTGCGACACGTGCATTGCAATAGCGTTGAATATCATCGCCAGGTGTCGGCATAGCCGTTAAGGCTTCGCGCGCATCAAACCATAAGCATTGTAAGTTTTGCTGGCTTAAGAATGCATGCCCCAAACGGGTCATCATGAGTTCACCCAGACTTAACACTTGTGCATGCGTTTTAGAGGGCGCTTCGCGCAGCAGTGCTATGCCAGTGAGCCAGTGATCCAATTGTTGGATCTCGGATTGGATCAAATCGGGATCGACTTCTAATGCGTGAGCTAAATCGAGAGACGCTTTGACAAATTCGGTTTGTAAACTTTGATGTTGATTTAAAATGGCTGCTTCAACCATTTGCTCTAATTGATTGGATGCTTGTGCGCGCGCTGAACACACGATAACCGGCTGTAGCCCTGCCGCAAGATGTTTTTGCGTGATCGCAAGAATATGATTCCAGGTTTCGCGAGAAGAGACCGAAGTTCCACCAAATTTAGTTACAATTTGTCGCATGATGATTCAAGGTTACAAAATACGAACAATAGCATGGATGCGGGTTAAGATTCAAGGACAGATCAGCTCGCTGACAAGCAGCGAGCCATCGAATTGAGAAAGGATCGGATGTCCTAGACAGATAGTACATGTTCCACGTGCGCTTCATTGGCTTGAAACGTGGCGTAGGTTTTTGCCAAACTCAGTAAAAACATCAGGCTTAAAGCCAACGCAAGTGGTAGTGTTAGATGTCCAGTCGCTAAAAATCCAGCCGCCAATGCAATTGATGTAAGACAAATTGCAGGGGTAATCCGAACAGGGCGCAAGTTTGGAGCGGGTGAAAAATAACGATAGCTCCAATGCGTTGCTAAAGTAGTAACCGCGTGTTCATAGTTTGGAGGGTTTATTTTTGCTTTAAATGCGTTAAGCGTTTCGCCATGTTTGACCGCACCAGTGTCCTGATCAATGATTGCTGAGAGAATCCATTCTGGCGTATACTTTAGTCTTTCAATTGCACAGATCCCCTGCATCTGGTCTCCAGTACCTGCCTCAGTCAGTGTAATTATTAATTTATTACGTTGAGCTTGCTCTCGAGATGATTCAGCCAATAATGCAGTACATAATTTTTGAAAATCCTTTTCAGGCGTTTCTTGGGGTAGAGCCCCACACGATACAGGTGAAAAGAGATGTACCGTCCAGTCTGCAATCGGTCTGTGCGGATTACGAATATGGCAGGCTACCCAGTGATTAGAGTTTTTCTTTGAATAAATCAAACAAAAACTGCCGAAGCTGCTATCTAACGAATTTTTATACAGAAAGGATACGCAGGCCTTGTCTTCGAAATTCGCGATCTTATTTACCCATTTAAAACCATTTTCTACTGCGGAAAAATCCCAAAAGGGTCTATCATCATAAGGATAAAAATTCATACTCACTTGATTGCGGTCAATTGCACTGGTAACGCCATTGTCTGCATCGAATTTTTGTGCAACTTGATTAAAATCACCTTCAAATACTGAGTATTTTACTTCCATAAACACGGTCTCCGAGCCTTGCTTCAATAATAGGGATATATTTTAACATTATGTTCGTATTAAAGTCTATATTTGACAGTGCCAGTAGCCCTATACCCATCACTGCCCTGGGTTTTTCTTAATCCAATTAATCAGTCCTCCAATCGCAAGCATCTCTTGTTGACGTTTGGATAGGTTATGCTTCACTGAAATGACTTTATCATTGACTGTAATATTCAAATCTTCATTATTTAAAACCATCGGTAAATGATCAAGCGTAATCATATCCATGAGTTGTAAGGCTCGGTAATCCTCGGGATGGTTAAATACCAAGGGTAAAATTCCAAAATTGATCAAATTTTGCCAGTGGATTCGAGCAAAACTTAATGCGATGACGATGCGCAACCCTAGACTTCTGGGTGCAAGTGCAGCATGTTCACGGCTGGAGCCTTGGCCGTAATTGTCACCGCCTATAATGACATGACCACCAGGATGGTTTTGGGCTCGCTTCACATACTCGGGATCGATATGAGCATAGGTAAACTCACTGAGCTTTGGGATATTGCTCCGGTAGGGTAAAACTTTTGCGCCGGCGGGTGAGATATCATCCGTGGAAATATTATCGCCTACTTTGAGTAATACTGGGATATGTAATCGAGTTGGCAATGGGTCTAAGACGGGTAAAGAAACGATATTGGGTCCTTTGACCAAGTGCACACGCTGCGCTTCTTGGAGAGGCAGTGGAGAATCAATACATGCAGGGTTGAGCACCGTATGCTTGGGTTGGGTTATTTTGGGGTAGGGGAAAGGCAATGTTCTAGGATCTGTAATGACGCCCATTAACGCAGACGCGGCTGCAGTTTCCGGACTACATAAAAACACTTTATCGTCCGTGGAACCGGAGCGCCCTGGAAAATTCCGTGGCACTGTCCGTAAACTATTTTTGTCAGTGGCAGGCGCTTGCCCCATGCCGATACATCCGTTACAACCTGCTTGGTGAATGCGCGCTCCTGCATGAATGAGATTGCCCAAATGACCATCATGGACCAGTTCTTCTAGAATAGTGCGCGAACTCGGGTTGATATCTAAGGACACATGCGAAGGAATCGTTTTTCCTTTTACGATTTCTGCAACGACAGCAAAATCTCGGTATCCAGGATTGGCCGAAGACCCAATGTAGGCTTGGTAGAGGTCAGCCCCTGCGATCTCAGAAACTGGCACGACATGCCCTGGGCTGCTGGGTTTTGCAATTAACGGAATCAAGGTTGAGAGATCAATTTCATCGTATTGATCATATGTGGCATCCGGATCAGCTTGTAATTCAATCCAGTCTGCCTCGCGATTTTGACTTTTTAGAAATTCGCGTGTGATTTGATCAGAGGGGAAAACAGTGGTCGTAGCACCAAGTTCAGCGCCCATATTGGCAATGACATGGCGATCCATTGCGGTTAAATGTTGGAGTCCTTCCCCATAATATTCAAAAATATAACCAACACCGCCTTTCACATCATAGCGCCGCAACATTTCCAGGATGACATCTTTTGCACTTACCCAATCCGGGAGTTTGCCGGTGAGTTTGACGCCAAATATTTTAGGCATTTTGATATAGAGTGGGTAGCCAGCAATCGCCATAGCGACTTCAAGTCCGCCCGAACCAATCGCAATCATACCCATCGAGCCTGCGGCACACGTGTGGCTATCAGATCCGGTTAACGTAGTTCCGGGTTTTCCAAAATGTTGCATATGGACAGCATGGCTAATGCCATTGCCAGGTCGACTAAAATAGAACCCAAACCGTCTGGCTGCACTTTCCAGAAATACATGATCATCAGGGTTTTTACTATCCTCTTGAATCAAATTATGATCGACGTATTGGACCGAAATATCAGCCTTCGTACGCTCCAAGCCCATCGCCTCTAATTCCAGCATGACCAAGGTTCCCGTCGCGTCTTGACATAAAGTTTGATCAATTTTGAGTGCAATTTCTTCGCCTGGTTTTACTGTGCCAGAGATGAGATGCGGTAGGATAATTTTCTGAGTGACGTTCATAAGATGATATCCCTGTAGGTTTGCCCTGGTAGGTTGGGCCTTGGCCCAACATGCATATCATTATGGTACTATTTGCGTTGAAATTCCAATGCCGTGTTTTTTAAGCTCACTTCAATGGTATCGCCAGGTTTAAACTCGCCATTCAAGAGTGATTGCGCTAATGGATTTTCAAGTTTCTGTAAAATCACGCGTTTGAGGGGGCGGGCACCATATACCGGATCAAAACCGATATCAGCGATATAATTTAAGGCGTCTTTACTGATATGGAAGCTGATGTTTTGATCGCTTAATCGTTGTTGCAGATGTTTGATCTGAATTAAGGCGATATCTGCAATTTCCTTTTGAGTCAACGCATGGAATACAACGGAATCATCGATGCGGTTAATAAACTCTGGACGAAAATGTTGCGCAACTTGTTCCATGACCATTGCTTTGATGTCCTCATACGATTTGGTTTTGCTATGTTCTTGAATCAAATGCGACCCCAGATTGGAGGTCATCACGATAACGGTATTGCGAAAATCGACTGTACGGCCTTGTCCATCCGTCAAGCGACCATCATCAAGGACTTGTAATAATACATTAAAGACATCGGAATGGGCTTTTTCAATTTCATCCAATAAGATCACTGAATAAGGTCGACGGCGAATTGCTTCGGTTAAATAACCACCTTCTTCATAGCCTACATAACCTGGGGGTGCACCAATTAGGCGTGCTACGGAATGTTTTTCCATAAATTCAGACATATCTATTCGGACTAAAGCTTCTACAGTATCGAATAAAAAGATTGCCAAGGATTTGCATAGTTCGGTTTTACCTACGCCGGTAGGACCCAGGAATAGAAAAGATCCAATCGGCCGATTGGGATCAGACAGGCCGGCTCGAGAACGACGAATGGCATTGGCGACGGCGTCAACGGCTTCATTTTGTCCAATCAAACGGGCATGCAATGCATCTTCCATATGGAGTAATTTTTCTTTTTCTCCTTCCAGCATTTTAGTGACCGGAATGCCTGTCCATTTGGACACAATTTCTGCAATTTCTTCTTCGGTGACTTTATTGCGCATCAACTTCATCTCTTGCGGTTGATTGTTGTTGCCTTCTGCTAATTTTTTTTCTAAAGCGGGTATTGTCCCATATTGCAATTCCGACATTTTGGTCAAGTCGCCGGAACGACGAGCAGTTTCCAGTTCGAGTTTGGCTTTTTCTAAGGATTCTTTGATATGGCTGGTGCCTTGTAATAAGGCTTTTTCTGCTTTCCAAATTTCGTCTAAATCAGAATAGTTTTTTTCTAATTCCTTGATGGTTATTTCCAAATCAATCAAGCGTTTTTTCGAGGCAGGATCTGATTCTTTTTTTAAGGCTTCGCGTTCAATTTTGAACTGAATTAAACGACGATCAAGTTTGTCCATGCTTTCCGGTTTGGAGTCAATTTCCATACGAATTTGACTGCCGGCCTCATCGATGAGATCAATCGCTTTATCTGGTAATTGTCGATCGGTGATGTAACGATGCGACAGTGTCGCTGCGGCGATGATAGCGGGATCTGTGATGTCAACGCCATGATGGATTTCATATCGCTCTTTTAGACCGCGTAAAATGGCGATGGTATCCTCAACATTCGGCTCGTTCACTAGGATTTTTTGGAAGCGGCGCTCTAAGGCCGCATCTTTTTCAATATATTTACGATATTCATCTAGCGTAGTTGCTCCGATACAATGGAGCTCGCCGCGAGCCAAGGCAGGTTTTAACATATTGCCTGCATCCATTGCGCCTTCTGCGCGACCTGCACCGACCATCGTATGAATTTCATCAATAAATAAAATAATTTGTCCTTCTTGTTTGGCCAAATCATTGAGTACGGCTTTCAGGCGCTCTTCAAATTCTCCGCGGAATTTCGCACCTGCAATTAAAGCGCCCATATCCAAAGACAGTAAACGTTTGTTTTTAAGTCCTTCTGGCACTTCTCCATTGATGATCCGTTGCGCCAATCCTTCTACGATGGCAGTCTTACCAACGCCAGGCTCCCCAATGAGGACGGGATTGTTTTTTGTTCTTCGTTGTAACACTTGGATAGTGCGACGAATTTCATCATCACGTCCAATGACCGGATCTAGACTGCCTTTTTCAGCGCGCGCAGTGAGATCTAGCGTGTATTTTTCTAAAGCTTGTCGTTGACCTTCTGCATTGGGATCATTGACTGCACCACCACCTCGAACTTCCTCGATGGCTTTCTCAAGTGTTTTTTTATCACCACCTGCTTTTTTAAGCAGCTTGGCCAAACTACCATTGTCTTCAAGCGCAGCCAGCAAAAATAACTCACTTGAAATATACTGATCTTTACGCGTTTGAGCTAATTTATCCGTTACATTCAAAACGCGGTTTAAGCCATTAGAAATATGAACATCCCCACCCATACCGGACACTTTAGGAAATTTGGCAAGGGCGTCATCTAATGAATGCGCTAACGTATTCACCTGAACGCCCGCTTTACTGAGGATGGGTTTGCACGTACCCTCTTCTTGGTCGATGAGTGCCTTCATCAGATGCTCGGGTTCAATGAATCCGTTATCCAAGCCCAGAGCCAAAGACTGTGCATCCGCTAAAGCCATTTGTAGTTTAGACGTCAATTTATCCATGCTGATGGTGATCACCTTTTCAATCAAATATATATACAGTAATATGTGGGTACTTTCTAAAAAATCAAGTAGTAGCCCTATGACTCGTCAACATCCTGATAAAGAACATACCGCGCAAGACTTATTAAATCAAATCGTTATCGAACATTTTAATGAAAAAAAAGAAAAACAAACCATGCGAAAATGGCGACGTGTCATCATTGTATTGGCAGCGATTGCCGGCGTGTTCTATTTCTTTTATGCACATAAAGCAGAGATTGCAGCGCGTACTAGTCCGCATGTGGGTTTGATTGATATCAAAGGGGAAATTTTTGATAGTCAGAGCGCGAGTGCAGATAATCTCAGTAAAAGTTTGCAAGCTGCATACGATTCTAATGGATTACAAGCGATTATTTATCGAATTGATAGTCCTGGCGGCAGTCCAGTTCAAGCCGATTATATGTTTAATGCGATTCGCTATTATCATAAAAAATATCCCAAAGTGAAATCGTATGCGGTGTGTATGGATACGTGTGCATCTGCTGCGTATTATGTTGCAGCTGCAGCCGATGAAGTGTATGCAAATCCTTCTAGCTTAGTCGGCTCGATCGGGGTGTTGTATAACGGCTTTGGTTTTGTCGATGCAATGCGCAAATTAGGTGTGAGTCGGCGTCTAGAGACGGCTGGCCAAAACAAAGGATTTATGGATCCTTATTCTCCACTCAATATTGAGCAGGAAAGAAATTTGCAAAAAATGCTTGCTGTGATTCACCAACAATTTATTGCTCAGGTCAAACTTGGTCGAGGTGCACGTCTTCACGAAACTGGCGATACGTTTTCAGGTATGATTTGGACCGGTGTACAAGCTAAGGAAATGGGCTTGATTGACGGATTTGCAAGCACAGGTCAATTGCTACGTAATGTTATCAAAATTGAAACGGTGATGGATTACACGGAAAAGTCCAATATGATCGACCAATTGGTGAAAAACTTGGGCGCAGAAATGATCAATCAATTAAGTTTGGTTATGGGTATTCAACGCCCAGGAATTCAATAATTGAGTGTCTCAACCTCACGATTAATCTCCCTGGAGCAGGTTCATGCGTTTT
>CAZBSX010000012.1:0-5690 GCA_964494305.1 uncultured Legionella sp.
GATTCAACCGGAAGTTTTGTGCGTTTGACGTATGAAAAAGAGGATCAGCAACAAGTGTCGTTATTAGATGCAGATGCTGATTCAGTCTCAGTGTATAAAAGTTGGAATAAACTAGGAAAACTTGATCTCCCAGCAAAAGCGTTGATTGTCTTGGGTTCATTAGGTATTCCTCCTTGTCCAGAAGAAGGTATTAATTTTGAAAAAGGTAAAAACACACCATTAGGCGTGGAAGTTGCTAAGCAATTTACACTATTGCAGGAGCAAGAATTGCGGCAAGGTCATGACATCAATTTGATTGTGAGTCGCAATCGGCCTGTAAAGTAGTGCCAGCGACTTACTCTGCTTATTTTAAAGCATACGGCTTGCTTTGCGTATTTCTTCCCAGCGTTTAGCAAAAGTTCTAGCTTTTTATCTTGTCTTCGTATAATTTAACAAGAGGTATGTGATCGTTACGAATGACAAGGAGCGTCATGGACCCCGATGATGATATTGTAAAAGAACACGATGAAAAATCTGAAGAGGTAGAATTTGATTATCTACGCTCAGAGGAAGATTTAGAGCCAGATTTACCCGTCGAGCCGGTTGCACTAGAGCCCGATGCGCCTGATTTTAATGACAAAGAAGCCTTTCCGAGCTATCAAAATGGTGGTAAGCGCATTACACGTGCGATGGATGCTACCCAAATTTATTTAAATGAAATTGGTTTTTCACCGTTATTGACTGCGGAAGATGAAGTCTACTATGCACGTTTAGCCCTCAAAGGGGATGAAGCAGCGCGTAAAAAAATGATTGAATCTAATTTGCGTTTGGTCGTTAAAATATCTCGTCATTATTTAAATCGTGGGTTACCGTTATTGGATCTTATTGAAGAAGGCAATTTGGGTTTGATGAAATCTGTTGAAAAGTTCGATCCCAACCGCGGTTTTCGTTTTTCGACGTATGCGACTTGGTGGATACGACAGACCATTGAGCGTGCGCTGATGAATCAAACGAGGACTATCCGGTTGCCGATCCACGTGCTTAAAGAATTGAATGTATATTTGCGCGCAGCGCGTCAACTTACTCAAAAACTTGATCACGAACCCTCTGCAGAAGAAATTGCTGAAATGCTGGATGTGCCGTTGGAGGATGTTGAAAAACTATTATACCTGAATGACAAAGTTACATCGTTTGATACGCCAATTGGACATGATGAGCACAAATCCTTGTTAGATACGATTCCAGATGAAAATAGCACTAATCCTGCCGTATTGTTGACCGATGAAAATTTGCGAACGCAAATCGAAGAATTGCTGGATGAGTTAACCGAAAACCAACAACAAGTGATTGCACGTCGGTTTGGGTTTCGCGGTTTTGAAAAAGCAACCCTAGAAGAAGTCGGCGCCGAAATCGATCTCACTCGAGAGCGTGTACGTCAAATTCAAGTCGAAGCCCTCAAAACCTTGCGTAAGCTTCTGGAACAATCGGGCTTAACGCATGATGATTTGTTTGAGTAAATTTTTGTTGGGCCAAGGCCCAACCTACCTATATCGTGGTTTCGTAGGTTGGGCCTTGGCCCAACATTTATAATTTCTCCCAACACTCTCGATACGTTGTTTGCCGAGCAGCATGGTTAAACGCGGTCTCTGTATGTAACCAAGGATCTCGCGATTCCAGCATAAAGGCTAAAGTTTCTGCGTAGTATTCTGGTTTTAAGGTCTGAGTCGATGCGTTTTGGAATGCCTCATAATCTGGACCATGTGGGATCATGCAATTATGAATGCTGATGCCGCCGATTTCAAAACCACTTGGTTTGGCATCATATTGGCCTTGAATTAACCCCATCAATTCGTTCATGACATTACGATGAAAATAGGGCGGACGAAATGTATGCTCTGCAACCATCCATCGGGGTGGGAAAATTACAAAATCCAACTGTGGAATACCGGCAAATGGGCTTTCTGAAGTGAGTACCGTAAAAATAGATGGATCGGGGTGATCAAAGCTTACAGTTTGAATCGTGTTGAATAAGGTCAAATCATAACCATAAGGTGCATAATTACCTTGCCAAGCCACAACATCCAACGGTGAGTGCTCACATTCACCTGCCCAGAGTTGCCCCTGATATTTACTGAAATATTGTTTGGTTCCTGTGGTGGTTTCTATCGCGGCCGTAGGATAAAAAAAATGGCGCGGATGAGCCAAACCGTTGGCACCGATGATACCCAATTGCGGTAAACTTAACGGCAGCCCACTATGTTCGCACAAATAGCCGGCGGCATAGGTGTCAGCCAGTTCTACTTTGAAGGCAATGCCCCGTGGGATTACCGCAATCATACCAACACCAATCTCTAGTCGCCCCATTTCGGTATGTAAATACAGTGTCCCGGAGTATGGAATAAATAATAATTCGCCGTCGTGATTGATGAAATAGCGATCTTGCATGGATTGTGTGCATTGATAAAGATAGGTGTGGCTCAAATGAGCGCTGGCAATATGACTCAAGCCATCGATAAAATCTTGCGCTTGTTTCGGTTTGGCGAATGGAGACCAACGCAATGGGTTAGGCGGCTGTTGTGTCGCGAGTGGCTGCTGGATTGAACGAGCATCAAGATGGTAATGGGGTCGCGTGACTGAAGGACGTTTGCGATAGAGCCAGCTATGGAGATTTGCATGTCGAGGCCGCGTGAATGCACTGCCGCTCAATTGCTCGGCGTATAATTTGTGTGCACAGTGCTGTGGCGAGTTTTGTGCTTTAGGCAAGGCGCCCGCACTACATTCAGATTGATGATAATTGCCAAATCCATAGAGATACATAACGCTCAACTTGGTTTTTTCTGTTGAATAAAAGCTTGCATCGATTGGAGAACTTTGTCAATTTTTATGTGTCCAATTGGTCGGTGATCCCGCAATTCGCTGCGTTGCTTGCTGACTATGCTTCCTACAGTGCTTTAAATCGTACTTTGCCTAGCATATAATTCAATTTTGTTTGAAATCGAAGGTGAGCGTTATGGCAGGGCATAGTAAATGGGCCAATATTAAGTTTCGCAAAGGCTTGCAAGATGCCAAGCGTGGCAAAGTATTTACAAAACTGATTCGAGAAATCACGGTATCGGCACGCATGGGAGGGCCTGAAGAGTCCAATAATCCGAGATTACGCGATGCGGTGATCAAGGCGCTTAAAGCGAATATGAAACGTGACACCATCGACAATGCCATCAAACGTGGGGCAGGTGGCTTGGATGGTGCGAATATGAATGAAATGACCTATGAAGGGTACGCACCGGGTGGCGTTGCTGTTTTGGTAGAATGCTTGTCCGATAATAAGAACCGTACCGTGTCAGAAGTGCGGCACGCATTTACCAAATTTGGCGGTAATTTAGGAACAGATGGGTCGGTTGCTTACTTATTCGTGAAACAAGGGGAAATTTTGTTAAGTCCCACGGAGCGTGAAGATGACGCTATGGACGTGGCCATTGAAGCAGGTGCTGAAGATGTGATCCTAGATGAAGGGCATATTGTCATTATGACTTCAGTGGAAGCCTATCATCGCGTGTTATCGGCTTTAGAGAAAGCAGGGTTTGCGGTCGAACATTCACATATTACTCAGCATGCTGAAACCTTGATTCCTATGGATGCGGAATCTTCAGAGCGTGTTGAGAAATTAATTGATATGCTAGAAGATTTGGATGACGTACAATCAGTATATTCAAATGCAGATTTGCAAACAGAACAAGGCTAATGAATGACCGTTATTCTTGGCATAGATCCGGGTTCTCGTGTCACAGGGTATGGTGTGATTCGCGAACACCCACGTCGGTTGGAATACATTGATAGTGGTTGTATTCGTACGGCAGATGGCGCATTTCCAGACCGCTTGTTGCAAATTTTCAATGGTGTTTGCCTACTGATGGAACAATTTGCACCCAATGAAGTAGCGATTGAACAAGTCTTTATGCATAAAAATGTGAGTTCGGCTCTAAAATTAGGTCATGCACGGGGGGTTGCCATGGTTGCTTGCGCGTCGCATCGTGTAGCGGTGAACGAGTATGCTGCACGTGCTGTGAAACAAAATGTTGTGGGATATGGCTCAGCAGATAAAACACAAGTGCAGCATATGGTTGTTAATTTGCTGATGCTTTCTGCGGTGCCTCAGGCCGATGCAGCAGATGCTTTGGCGATTGCGATTTGTCATAGTCATATGCGGAGAAGAATACGATGATTGGTTGGTTGAGTGGTTACATTATCGATAAACAACAACCCGGGAAAATCGTGTTGAATGTGAATGGCGTGGGGTATGATCTTGAAACCTCGTTGACCACGTTTTTTCAAATTGAATCCAAGTCTGAGCAAGTGAGTTTACATGTCCACACCGTGGTGCGAGAGGATGCTTTTTTACTCTATGGGTTTGGCAATCAAGAAGAACGGTCGTTATTTCGTGCATTAATCAAAGTGAATGGTGTTGGCCCCAAAATGGCGATTGCGATTTTGTCGAGTATTGCGCCGGATGATTTTGTGCAATGTATCCAACAACAAAATACTGCATTACTGACAAAACTGCCGGGGATTGGTAAAAAAACTGCGGAACGTTTGGTGGTTGAAATGAAAGATAGTATGCGTTCTTTTTCTCCAAGCTTACGCGCGGATGCGCTTTCTCCGCCACGGATGTCGCAGCATGAAGAAGCTATTTCTGCGTTAGAGGCGTTAGGGTATCGTCACCAAGAAGCGGCAACTTTAATCCGAAAATTTGATGATGGCCAGCAATCTTGTGAACAATTAATTCGTTTGGCCTTGCAATCTTTGGCCAGCAAACAAGGGGCTTAAAGATGCAATATGCTACACGTTGGATCACATGGTTAACCCATCCGTTGGTTATGCTTGGCTATATGGCTGTGGTTATTTGGACCTATGTCGCTGTAGACCAACCCTTAGCTTTGCACTTACATGCACTGAATTTATCCGAGCGTTATCCCATTTTGGTGTGGATAACTCAATTAGGACGTTCTTTGATCTACTTAGCGCTCGTTCCTCTGGTTGCTGTGTTTTTCCGTTATATTCGCCGCTCCAAACAAACGGAAGCCCGACTTTGGTTTTTGTGGGGGACTTTGGTGCTTACGAATGGGATCTGTTTTATCCTGAAAATCCTCCTAGGGCGTGCACGACCTGAGCTGTTATTTGAGTCGCATATCTTTGGATTTTATGGCTATCATGCGGATTCTTTGTATCATTCCTTTCCGTCGGGTCATGTGACGCTGGTAACGACTGCGGTACTGAGTTTGACCTTACTGTTTCCACGTCAGCGCTGGTTTTTTTTGGTCACGGGTATCGTGGTGGTTGCGACTCGAGTACTCTTAACTTACCATTATCTGAGCGATGTTTTGGCCACAATGTATTTGGTCGTGTTAGAATATCGATTTTTATTGTATATTGTGTCCCATCAATGCCCCTTGTATTGGGTTAGTTTGAGATTAGACCTATGAATAAATTAGCCACAATTCCTATCGTAGTTGAGAGTGGGAAAAAATATAAAACTGTGCAAGGGTTCACGGCCATTAAAGATGGTGTAAAAGCGGATAATCAATCGAACGAACGCCTACCCAAACCCGCATGGTTACGGATTTCCAATCAGGTGAGCCCAGCGTATCTTGCGGTAAAAAAACAAGTTGAAACCCATCGATTATCGACGGTTTGCCAAGAAGCGAAATGTCCTA
>CAZBSX010000012.1:5700-13959 GCA_964494305.1 uncultured Legionella sp.
GCACGGCACTGCCACTATCATGTTGATGGGCGCTGTGTGTACGCGTGCCTGTCGTTTTTGTGCGGTCGATACAGGCAATCCGCAGGGTTGGTTAGATTTGGAAGAGCCAGACAATACAGCCAACACCGTTGCATTAATGAATTTGGACTATGTGGTATTGACCTCGGTGAATCGAGATGATTTGCCAGATGGTGGCGCAGCGCATTACGCGGCTGCAATTCGCGCTATCCGACAACGCTCACCGCATACGAAAGTAGAGGCTTTAACGCCCGATTTTCAAGGCGATAAGGCAAGCATCGATATTTTGTTAGAGAGCGGATTGGATGTGTTTGCTCAAAATGTAGAAACGGTGGAACGACTCACCCATCCTGTGCGCGATAATCGTGCGGGCTATCAACAGACCTTACAAGTATTAGCCTACGCCAAACAATCGCGACCGCAAGTATTAACCAAAACCAGTTTGATGCTCGGTTTGGGAGAAACTTGGGATGAACTTCTCCAAACCATGGATGACTTGCGCGCGTGTCACGTTGATATTCTGACTTTGGGTCAGTATTTACAGCCAACGAAGCATCACCTTCCGGTTCAACGATATCTGCCGCCAGAAGAGTTTATTGCATTACGAGACATTGGTCTTAAAAAAGGTTTTTTTGAAGTGGCTTCCGGTCCATTAGTGCGCTCTAGTTATCGTGCTGATCGCGTATTTAAGCGTGATAATTTAGGTCTTTAGACTTTAAGAGGCTCCGTGCTCTGTGTTATACTTTTTTCTTCTAGTGCCGATGCCCTGTGGCACTGAGACACCGCGTGTATTTAAGTTTAATTATGAGATAAGGACATGTTTACAGTGAAAGCAAAAAGACCGATTAATCTGGCGTTGACCACCCTCACATTTCCGCCGATGGCAATTGTATCCATTCTGCATCGTATGACCGGTATTCTATTGTTTTTGTTAATGCCTTTCGCACTGTACCTCTTACATTTATCGTTAGCATCACCAGACAGTTTCGTGCAATTACAAACCATGTTTACCTGTTCATTATTTAAATTAAGTTTATGGGTTTTTGGTGGTGCGATGATTTATCATGTGATTGCCGGGATTCGTCATTTGCTGAGTGATTTGGGATGCGGCGAACATTTGCCGTTCGCTCGGTGGACTGCGTATGGCGTGATGGCTTTGAGTGCAATCAGTATTCTCTTTTTAGGAACGTTAATATGGTAACCTCAGTAACAAGCTTAACAGGCAATGGGCTGAAAGATTGGTTAATTCAGCGTGTATCTGCTATTTATTTGTTAGTTTATATGTTCGGGCTGTTGACTTATTTAGGACTACATCTACCTTTGGATTACAACGAATGGTCTGGTTTTTTTCAATGCCATTGGGTGAAAATCGCAACGATATTGGCATTGTTTATGGTGCTTTTGCATGCTTGGATTGGAATATGGACTGTAACAACTGATTATCTGCGTGCAATGGGATTACGCTTAACGATCCAGGTCTTGGTTGCTTTATTTTTATCTGCTCAATTGATTTGGGGCTTAATGATTGTTTGGGGACACTAGTATGGCTGTGGTACGGAATAAATTTGATGCGGTAATTATCGGAGCAGGGGGTGCAGGCATGCGCGCGGCCTATCAATTGGCCAAAACGCCTGGCATGAAAGTTGCTTTGATTTCCAAAGTGTTTCCTACGCGCTCACATACTGTTTCAGCGCAAGGTGGCATTACCGTTGCTTTGGGTAATTCTGCTGAGGATGACTGGCGCTGGCATATGTACGATACAGTGAAAGGAGCCGATTATATTGGTGACCAGGATTGTATTGAATATTTGTGTAAAACAGGTCCTGATGCGGTCTATGAATTAGAACATATGGGGCTACCATTTTCGCGGATGGACAACGGTAAAATTTATCAGCGTCCTTTTGGTGGTCAATCCAAAAATTTTGGTGGTGAACAGGCCGCACGTACTGCAGCAGCAGCCGATCGAACAGGTCATGCGCTGTTACATACCCTGTATCAACAAAACGTCAAAGCCAAAACGCATATTTTTAGTGAATGGTTTGCATTGGATTTTGTCAAAGACAGCCAAAACAATGTTGCAGGTGTGACTGCGATGTCGATTGAAACTGGAGAAATTGTATTTTTTCAATCGCGAGTCTGTATTGTAGCGACCGGTGGTGCCGGACGAATTTATCAATCTACCACCAACGCGTTTATTAATACGGGTGATGGATTCGGTATGGCATTACGTGCGGGATATCCACTGCAAGACATGGAAATGTGGCAATTTCATCCGACGGGTATTGCTGGTGCTGGCTCTTTGGTGACTGAAGGTTGTCGCGGAGAAGGTGGCTATTTGATCAATAAAGATGGGGAGCGCTTCATGGAGCGGTATGCCCCTCATGTGAAGGATCTGGCCTCGCGCGATGTGGTATCGCGTGCGATTGCACTTGAATTGCGTGCGGGTAAAGGCTTTAACATCGATGGTGTTGAATGCGTTAAATTGAAAATTGATCATTTAGGCGCGGATTTGATTAATAAACGGTTACCCGGTATCCGTGAATTATCTAAACAATTTGCTGCGGTTGATCCGATTAAAGATCCTATCCCAGTTGTTCCGACTTGTCATTATATTATGGGCGGTATTCCAACGACCATGCATGGCCAAGCGATTGGTTTGCATAAAGGTAAAGATGTGATCGTTGAAGGGTTATATGCAGTAGGTGAATGTGCGTGTGTGTCGGTGCATGGTGCGAATCGATTAGGCGGTAATTCACTGCTGGATTTGGTGGTGTTTGGTCGTGCAGCGGGTCTGCATGTAGAGCATCTCTGGCAATCGAATCAGTTACGCGATATGCCGGATGTGACGGAAGATGAGATTGGCGTGTCTTTGGCACGTTATCAGCGTTGGCAAGATTCTAAAGACGGCGAAAATCCTGCAGTCTTGCGTGATGAGATGCAGCGTGTGATGCAAGAAGATTTTGGCGTATTTCGTTCTGGTGACATCATGAAACGAGGGTTGGCACGCTTGGATAACATTCGAGAACGTCTGGCTCATGCGCATTTAACCGATAAAAGTTATACGTTTAACACAGAGCGAGTGACGGCATTAGAATTAGATAACCTCATGGCGACTGCGTATTCATCGGCTGTATCGGCCATGGAACGCACGGAAAGTCGAGGCGCGCATTCGCGTGAAGATTTCCCTAAGCGTGATGACAAAAAATGGATGGTGCATACGACTTATTTGATGGATTCTGACAAAATGGGTACGCGCCCAGTCAATGCATCGCCGCGCGATGTTGCGCCATTTGAACCAAAAGAACGAGTTTATTAAAGGATACCGTATGGCTGCTACCAGTTCAGTAAAATTGTCCATTTATCGCTATAATCCAGAAGTGGATGATAAACCTTATATGAAAGACTATGACATCGCCATTTCTGAAGGAAGTGATCCGATGGTATTGACGCTTCTTGAGCGGATCAAAGCTGAACAAGATCCGACATTATCTTTTCGCCGGTCATGTCGAGAAGGTGTATGTGGTTCGGATGGTATGAATATCAATGGTACGAATGGACTAGCCTGCATTACGCATATATCGACCTTATCTGGCAAAGCAATTGTAATACGGCCTTTACCTGGGTTTCCGGTGATTCGTGATTTGGCGGTAGATATGAGTCAGTTTTACCATCAATACGAGCGAATAGAGCCTTATTTACAAAATGCAGAAACGCCTCCAGCAAGAGAACGTCTACAATCTCCCGAAGAACGTGCAAAATTAGATGGTTTGTATGAATGTATCCTGTGCGCGTGTTGCACCAGCTCTTGCCCATCGTATTGGTGGAATCCTGAAAAATTTGTAGGTCCAGCAGGGCTGTTGCAAGCACGACGATTTTTGGCGGATAGTCGAGATACAGCGACTGAGCACCGTTTAACGCAATTACAAGATCCGTTTAGTGTTTTTCGCTGTCGGACCATCATGAACTGTACAACAGTTTGTCCAAAGGGATTAAATCCTACCAAAGCAATTAGTGATATTCGTCATCAAATGTTGACAGATGAAACATAATTCGTATACTTCGAACGTTCGCGACAAGTATACTATCTCGTTTGGCAAATGGATTGCCGAAAAGTATTTCGGTCTAATTTTCTAGGATATACGGTGGGATACCCGTATCCTTTGGAGAAAAGAATACATGAGCTTGAGTACCTTACAGCAACAATGGGCTAGTTCTTATCTATCTGGTGGCAATGCGGCTTATGTAGATGGGTTGTATGAGGATTATTTGCAAAATCCAGCTACCGTCCCTGTTGAATGGCGCACTGTATTTGACGCGTTACCTCGCGTATCGGACCAACCAGAATTATCTCACCGAGCTGTTCAAGACTATTTTTTGGAAGCAGCACGTCATCCCAGAAATAATGGTACTGCTGTTTCACCCAATCAACAATCAGCAACTGACCTCATCCAAGCTTATCGTACTTATGGACACCATCAAGCGCACCTCGATCCATTAGAAATGGCGCCGCGCCGTTCGCATCCGATGCTTGATCCCGCGTATTATCATTTAACCGATGCTGCACGCAATGAAATCTATACTGCAGGTCCTTATTTGGCGCAGCAGCCTACGTCTCTGGCCGAGATCGAACGTTTATTGCAGGCCACGTATTGCGGTTCGATTGGTATTCAATATATGCATTTATCCAATCAGGAAGAAATTCGCTGGATTCAAGAAAAATATGAAACTGCGCATGGTCGACCTCAGTTCCAGACGGAACAAAAAAGAAAAATTCTCAAAGATTTGATTGCAGCTGATGGTTTAGAGCGCTATTTAGGAACACGATATGTTGGTCAAAAGCGCTTCTCCTTAGAAGGTGGTGATGCATTGATTCCATTGATGAATGAATTGATGGATCAATCTTGTGCCAAACATGTGGATGAAGTGGTTATCGGTATGGCCCACCGCGGCCGTCTGAATGTGCTGATTAATGTATTGGGGAAAACCCCGGACGCATTATTTCAAGAATTTGAAGGCAAATACGACTCAAGTCGCACGGGTGATGTGAAATATCATCTTGGATATTCTTCAGATTTATCTACTCAAGAAGGTGCAGTGGCGCACGTGGTCTTAGCGTTTAATCCATCGCATTTGGAAATTATTGGTCCGGTGGTGGAAGGATCATCACGCTCGCGTTTACGTCGTTTGCATGATCTCGATCAAAAAAATAAAGTCTTACCAATTGTGATTCACGGCGATGCCGCATTTGCAGGTCAAGGTGTGGTGATGGAGACGTTTAATTTCTCTCAATCTCCTGGATATTGCACGGGTGGGACGGTGCATATTGTGATTAACAACCAAATTGGTTTTACAACAAGCAATCCGCAAGATGCACGTTCAACGGATTATTGTACAGATGTGGCTAAAATGGTCGAAGCACCCATCCTGCATGTGAATGGTGACGACCCAGAAGCGGTGGTTTTTGCAGTGCAATTGGCGTTTGAGTTTCGAATGATGTTTAAACGTGATGTCGTGCTGGATTTGGTGTGTTATCGACGTCATGGCCATAATGAAGCAGATGAACCTGCGATCACTCAACCGTTGATGTACGAAAAAATTAAGCAAATTCAGCCATTACGTGAATTATATGCAGCTCAGCTTATCCAAGAAAAAGTCGTTACCGCCGACGAGGTACAGGCATGGAATGACGCGTATCGTGATGCATTGGATCATGGCGAGTCAGTGGTTGCGAGTTTACAAACGAATTACAACCGTCCGCAAGCACCAGATTGGACGCCTTACTTTAATGCGCAATGGACTGAGGCTGTATCAACAGCGGTAGACAAAAAAACGTTACAAACTGCTGCGAAAAAACTCTTACAATTGCCCGATGGATTTCAGTTGCATCCTGTGGTCAAACGCTTATTAGATGAACGCGCTAAAATGAGTAGCGGAGAGCTGCCTATGAATTGGGGCTTTGCGGAAACGCTTGCTTACGCGACTATTTTACAAGACGGTCACGAAGTTCGCTTATCTGGTCAGGATTGTGGGCGCGGTACGTTTGCGCATCGACATGCTGTACTGCATGACCAGCATACTGGACAAACGTTTACGCCTCTAGAGCAATTTGCTGCTAATCCGATCGGGTGTTTTTCAGTGATTGATTCAGTTTTATCCGAAGAAGCTGTCTTAGCGTTTGAATATGGTTATGCGACGTATGATCCAAGCTCACTGGTGCTCTGGGAGGCGCAATTCGGAGATTTTGTGAATGGCGCTCAAGTCGTGATCGACCAGTTCATCAGTTCAGGGGAGCAAAAATGGGGTAGACTGTGTGGGTTAGTCATGTTATTGCCCCACGGGTATGAAGGCCAAGGCCCAGAGCATTCTTCAGCGCGTTTAGAGCGTTTTATGCAACTATGCGCTCAGCAAAATATTCAAGTGTGTACACCGACCACGCCTGCTCAAATTTTCCATTTACTCCGTCGGCAAGTGTTACGCAAATTCCGCAAGCCTTTGATTATTATGACACCAAAGAGTATTTTGCGGCATAAATTAGCGGTGTCGACTTTAGACGATTTGGCACAGGGTAAGTTTCAACCTGTGATTGCAGAACAAGATCAATTGGATGCGTCCAACGTGACGACAGTGGTATTGTGTTGCGGAAAAGTTTATTATGATCTTCTGCAGTATCGACGTACCGAAAACTTGAACCACCATGCAATCATTCGGATTGAGCAATTATATCCTTTCCCTATGCAGGCCTTAACGGATGTGCTCAAAACTTATCCTAATGCAACGTCAATTGTTTGGTGTCAAGAAGAACCACAAAATCAAGGCGTTTGGTTCTCATCGCAGCATCATTTTAAAGAGTGTTTGCAGCCAGGCCAAGCCTTAGTGTACGCAGGCCGAGGGTTTGCTGCTGCGCCTGCGGGTGGTAGTGCAAAAACGCATGCCGAACAACAAGAGGCATTAGTGAAGCAGGCATTAGGGGTTGTAAAATAGTAACAAGTATATACTACGTTATGGGCTGTCTCGGCACTGAATCTTAAAGATTAGGAATAAACCATGTCAATCGAATTAAAAGTACCTGCACTACCTGAATCTGTGGCAGATGCCACTATTGCCGCCTGGCATAAAAAAGTAGGGGATGCTGTCAAACGAGGAGAAAACCTTGTTGATTTAGAAACGGACAAAGTTGTGTTGGAAGTTCCGGCTGCTGAAGATGGTCTGTTGACAGAAATCTTATGCGCAGTTGGTGATGTCGTGACCTCTGGGCAATTGTTGGCTAAAATTAACAAGTCTGATACGGCTGCAAAACCTGCGCCTGCGCAAGCTGCTGCGGCACCCAAAGTAGCTTCCCAAAACGACGAAAAAACATCTGCTGATGTTGCAACCAGTCCTGGTGTGAGACGGTTATTGGCTGAACATGATCTGAATCCTTCAGCGATTCAAGGTTCTGGCAAAGATGGTCGAGTCACTAAAGATGATGTTACCGGGTTTATTACCTCGCAGCGTGAAAAAGCTGGTACAACATCATCACCGACGAAGACCAGTACCAGTGGTCGCGAAGAACGACGTGTTCCGATGAGCCGCCTGCGTGCTAAAGTTGCTGAACGCTTATTGTCGGCCCAGCATTCTGCCGCAATGTTGACTACGTTCAATGAAGTGAATTTGCAAGCAGTTATGGATTTACGTGCACAGTATAAAGATGGTTTTGAAAAGAAATTTGGCGTTAAACTCGGATTTATGTCATTTTTCACCAAGGCAGTGGTGGAATCTTTGAAGCGTTTTCCAGTAGTGAACGCGTCGATTGATGGCCAAGATATTGTATACCATGGTTATTATGATATCGGTATTGCTGTGACTACCGAACGTGGTTTGGTCGTGCCTGTCGTGCGCGATGCGGACACACTGAGCCTGGCAGATATCGAACATACCATTACAGATTGTGCGACTAGAGCTCGCAGTGGTAAATTGACCCTCGAAGAGCTACAAGGGGGCACGTTTACCATCACGAATGGTGGCGTATTTGGTTCGTTGTTGTCTACACCGATTATCAATCCCCCGCAAACCGGCATCCTGGGTATGCACAAAATTCAGGAACGTCCCGTCGTAGAAAAAGGTCAAATTGTGATTCGGCCTATGATGTATGTCGCGTTGTCGTATGATCATCGTTTGATTGATGGCAAAGATTCAGTGCAATTTTTAGTAAGTGTTAAAGAATTACTAGAAGATCCAGCGCGCCTATTACTTAATGTTTAG
>CAZBSX010000013.1:0-3424 GCA_964494305.1 uncultured Legionella sp.
TGTGTACCCTTTGATTCAGCAGATGTTAGAGATGGAATATCACACGTATGGGATTCCAGTGCCCGTTGTTATTCCGGTAACGTGTGATGATTTTACACCTATAGATGACGCTGGACTTGATGCTGTTTTAGACAATATCACCGTGGCAGAACCGGCTATCAATGGACGTGCTACGCAACAGCAGCGGTGTATCCGCGATTTGGGGTATGTGCAGGTACTGAGTGTCGAGGATTTTTTCCAGATTATGGACATACCTGATCAGCCTCAGACACATCGCCTCGCGATGCTATCTCCGCAACAATTAAGTGAGCTTGTGTATCGTGTGATGCAATCTCATCTGTCACTTGGAGAAAAGACAACACAGCGCGCGACTTTACAAGGATTGGCCATTTTATGTGAGTTGTACCGACAAATGAGTGGTACGACACTGAGTGAAAAAGAGTTATTGTCCTTATTATTGGCGTTAGGGCAGTCGCAAATTGAACTACAATGGCAATTGGATGCTTATCATACGCCTCCTGCCATTTTATTATTGTATGGCACAATGCTTTGTTTACGTGGGGATATTGTGCATATTGAGCAAGCAGCGCAATTATTGAGATTAGAAGACGCTTCCGGAGTCAACCGGGCATTTTTAACGATGCTGAGGATCGTTTATAAAGACATCCTCAGTCCGGTCGCCATTAAAATTGGTGTGTTGCATACGCGGGATTTAAAATCTCAACCGACTACGTATTATTTTGGATCGCGTGTCATTCAATTTTCATCGCATCCAGCACTTAATCAATATCTCGCACAGAGCTTGCTTGAGGTGAAACGCGGGGTGTTGCAGTCTTTTGATGCTTGGTATGCCCTGTTATGGCAAGTGATACCAAACTCCGAATTGCTGCAACAATATCGCGAGCATCTTATCCAAAAAATAGAGTATGCATGGATGCAACATATTCAGATACACTTACCTTTAAAAAATTTAGTACAAATCGATGTCGTGATTGCACAGTTTCGGCAAGGCCCTTTATTGCAGATTTGGCAAAACGCTGAACAACAACTTCTAACGTGGCGTCAACAAGCTACTTTATCAATGGAAGCGAAAATTCGTGCGGAGTTTTTGCAAGAACAAGCGCTCAAAATTCAGCGAGATCTCACGGCCCGTCATTATGCTCGATATGCACAATCACTTGCTGGAATGGAATTCGAAGGTCTTCATGTTCAGGATAAAATACTGGCGCGTTTGTATTACGATCGATCTTATTTGTCTCATATGGAACGACTGATTTTGGTACAACGGTATCTCAAACAGCAACTTATCCAAATCCAAAAGATTTGCCCCGCACTTAGAAAACCCGGGTCTCCCAGTGAGCAATTGAAATTAGTGCTTGAGCATTTGGTTACAGAGTTGGAGCGAGACGCAGCAATTTCTGCTGAATTGACGGCTGCAGTGATGATTTGTATGCGTGTCTATCATAGCGTACAGTCTCTGTTGGATTGGTCTACGGATCCAAATGTACAAGCTAAGATTACCCGTTTAACGAATGTGTCTGCTGATACGGCTGTGCATACTTTGGCGCATACTGTCTTGGCTCAATTGCATTGGGTTACGCAAACTAACACCTGGTATTACCAATGGATAGAATCACGTGACGTGAAGTTTGCTGCGCAGCAAATTTACGATCTTGCGCAAGCCTTATCCGCTGCGCCGCACGATAAAGCGATACTTAATCAATTTTTACAAGCCTTATGCGAGCAACACCATAGCTTGATGCAATTTCGCTGGTATTTTCCGCTCGGGTGGCTGTTGGGATATCCGGATATGCGCCAAGTCCTGGCGGGCATCATCCAGCGCGTGCATCGTATGGGGGTGTTGGCACATGTTTCTCCAGAATTGCTGCGAGCCGCGCAAGAAAGAGCGTTGTGTGTACCAGCCATGCGTGCGTTTAATTATGCATTACAGCAACCCCCTCAGTCTGCCCAAGGGGGCACATGGGAAGCGATGCAGATGCACGTCCGAGTGATTCAGACAACGCATTCAGGTTTGGCGATGATGTATGAATTGCGCGCCTATCTTGAGATTCAACGCTCCAAATTCATAACGACGCAACGTAGTGATTGGTCTGGTGTTCGGCAATATGATCCGCTGAGTACATGCTTACGTATTTTGAATCAAGCACTGCGTAATATTCCTCATCATTCGCAGGATGTATTGACGTCCCCCTTATTTTTAGCGAAAAAGGCGGAACAAATACGAGCGCGCTGTTTAGACAGTGATGAAGTGAGCATTCTGCCAGGTTATTACCAGGAGCCATATTTTGATGTGTGGATCCAATCAAAACATGGTGCGAGTCTGCAAGCTAACATTCAACCGCAGCCAGTTACTCAGCCAGAGTCGATGACGGTGAGTCGACGCCTATCCAGCGTATTTGCACCAAGTGTTGTGCAGGCAACGGACAATCCAGAAAGGGCACATGATCAAACTAAAATCACAACGTTTCAGGCGGCATGGCGTGCTGATGAGCGTACCCAACATACCTGGGTTAAACGTTTTTATCAAGCCAGTGGTTTTTTTGCATACGCGCATCCTGAGGATTCGCAAATAGATTGTAAAGTGGTAGAGCAAGCAAAGCTTTGCTCTTGAAGAATGTCTTGAAATAATGCAAAACTATGATATAGTTTTATGCGTAGAGTTTAGCCATTTTCTCGAGGCCTCATGGCTTACGACAATGATAAAACTTGGGCTTTATGTTATATACCGAATTAGATAGTCATTACAAGATATCTACGGGATTTTTACGAATGTATTCGTATGCTGTTATCCTGAGGTTGAACCTATGTTTTCCGTTGGTCCTGACGACCTAAAATTATCCTATCTGCCAGATATTGATACCGAATTTACTGTGAATACAGAGGTGGATTCCGTAAGTCTATCTCATTTACAAGTCTGTCGAGAATTATATTATCGGGGAAGCCAGAATGCTTCTCAAAATACGACTACGGGTTTGAAACATCTGAAAAAAATTAATACAGCGATAAAAAAAATCAATAAACGGATTACGGTGTATAATGATATTGAGAATCAAGGCAACGCTAAGATCTATATTGATAAAAAAATCAGTCAATTACATAAGATTACCCTGTTATATCAAGGATTGGACGATCAACAGAATGATGTAACAATTTTACAATTACCGTCTTATCAAGCGGTGTTTTACGATAAATTTTCCTCGGATTTGGCGCGACAACGTGATTATTTATCATTGACGTGGCAATACGAAATCATGCCCGCTGCACTGTTACGCACAACTCGTTTTCAAGAATTTTTTGCAGATCTCCCATTTGCTATTGTGATGGCGATAATGAATGAGCTTGTGGATAATTGCAGATTACCCAGTGAAATATTTAAGCATCAGGACAGTGCTCTGGCAAAGTC
>CAZBSX010000013.1:3435-13732 GCA_964494305.1 uncultured Legionella sp.
GACTCAATTAATAGCTCGGCATAGGCTTACTCCTTTAGGACATTCTCATCCTAAATGCTTCTTGCTAGAAGAAACGAGTACTGGAAAACAGAGTGTCCTTAAAGTAGAACATAATCCGAATCAACTTAAATACATCGAACGGAAATTAAGAAAATTGTTAGCGCATGTAGAAACCATGCAAGATTTTCTGCTGCCGATTTATTTTGAACGCCGGGCTCGGTATTTTGACCCAAAATTAAGACATGTAATGGGGCGGCTCATTTTAACCCAATACTGTAATCAAGGTAATTTATTCAACTACGTGCTAAGGCACGTCAGGACATGTACAGATCATTTGGAGTTTGTGCTAGATGTCGCTCTTCTTTTGGGTGAAAAACTAGGAAGATTACAACAGAGTGGCTTTGCTAATACAGATGTGAACAGAACCAATATATTAGTCCATGTTGACGAGCATCCTTCCTCTAAAAAAATGTCATTGCATCTGTCGGATTGTAACGCTTTGTATGAGTGTGATGCTGAAGGGCGCTTAATACTGCGCTCCGGATCTAGAATTGCGTATACCCAATATGCGTCTGCTCCGGAAAATAATCCAAAAAACTCACAGCAGACAGGGATTTATGCAGATAAAATTCATGTGTATCAATTAGGGAGATGTTTTTACGAATGTGTGATTAGTTACGATCCAGCGATCTGGGCGGAATATCATAAGGAGGCACGAAAAACCAATGAATTTTCTTCAAGTCATTTTGATTATCCAGTTTTCAAGCTGCTCCCTATTATCGATTCTGCCGTAGGGTATTATATACAAAATCTCATTGAACATATGGTTGTGGTAGACCCTCAAAAACGTATTTCACTTCACGATGCGCTGTCTAGAATGAGGCAGATCAGACCCCTGTTAGATGAACATACTCCAAAACTGGATGAATTAAGGGTAAAATTGGAGGGTTTAATCCAAGAGTCTCGTGATATGTTGAATGAGCTCTCAAAGGAGAAATTTGGTGCAAATGATGTAGAGGTTATTCTCTATGTTAAAAATCAATCTAAATTTTTAGTGCTAGATATTAGCAAAGCCGAAGATATCATTGCTCGACATAGTGGTATACGAAATATATTAGCGCATTTAAATACGAAAGACTTGAGACGCATCAGACAAACCATTAAGCAACTGCGTCAGCAAACACGTGACCTATCTTGCTCTGGCCAGAATAATTTTTTCAAGCATAGAGAGAATAAACGAGCATTAGAAATCGAAGCTGTGATGTGTCAAATTCCTATAGAACAACGTAAAGATATTCGATCTCGGCTGACATCAGAAGCGCCTGAGATACAAAAAATTTTCCAATCCGTGTGGCCATTAACAGAGTCAAACGATCAGCGTGTATATCCGAGTTGTTGCTAAGCTCCCGTGTGTAAAGTAATGGGTAAACTGTCTCACATCGGAGCTACTGGACATAGTTACGTAATATGATCCTGTAAATTAAAGCCAGATAAGATACCTGGAATGAATGGATTGACTTGATTTTGTGCTTTGAGTAAATAGCGTCCAGAATTGCCATTAATTTCAAATAAGATTTGTAAATTGGTGCTGTCTTGTTCATCCACGAGCACGTTTACTTTTTGCAGTAGTTTAAAGAAAGCCCAAGTCCCGGATTCGGATAATGCGTATTGTTTGCCTTCAATCGAGCGCAGAACGAGTTGCGCGTTGCGTTGTGGCCAATGAAATTCGGTCACTGAATCGCTGGTTTGATTGTCGAGTAAATCTGTATCGCCTAGAGTGAGTTGGAGTTCAGCCACAACGGGGTCCAGATTAATTTTTTGCAAACTAAATTCGATATAACAGCGTTCTTGTTGATGTGGGAAAAACATATGTGTAATCACATTGGCCCGAATCAATTCATTAATGAGCTCATCAGTAATCGGAACCATCGCGTGATTGAGTTCTTTACGTGTCCATTGAGGTTGTGTCGTGTCTAAAAAGGGTTTGATATAATCTTCTGCAAATTGATTGAGTGCGCCGTGTGGTGCAAAGAATCGGTTGAAATCGGGTAACGTCAGATCTTCTGCACGATTGGTTTCCAGAGGATAATGGTGTGCAATATGGGTTTTATAATCGTTATACACCATAGTTTGCCAACTATGGTTGATATAATTTCGAGTGTCACTGATTAAAATAAACCACATGTCGTCGGCAATTTGTGATGCCCAGTTGCTTAATGGCTCGGGGAATTGTTGTGCTTGGGCGTACAATTCGGATACGGGGTTTGCCAGTTTATCACCTTGAAATCGAGCTTTGGTGAGCGTATAAGCAGTCTTTCCCTGATCAGAAACCAATGAAAGCGTATTGGAAAATTTCTCCAATTCACTCAAAGTGTGGGTGAGTTGTTGTACATTGGTTTGACTGAGTAAATTTAGGTCACTAAATTTACTGGCGATCTCGCGATTAAAGACTTGTGCATTAGGTCCAGTTTGAGGGTGTGTATGAGTTTGAATGATTTGGACGAGTTGGGTCAGACTGTGTGCTTGGAGCAAGATTTGGGTGAGTTGATGCACTTGCGAATAATCTTGGGCTCGTAAGGGTTGCGTGTTATGTAAAAAATGTTGCCACCACATCACATAATCATCACAGTAAGCATGTTGCAATAATTCTAACAAATTCTGCAAATCTTGGCGTTCTAATACCCAATTGTCTCGATGTAATTGTTGTGCAATACCGGGCAACTGAGCCATGATTTGCTGAAATCCATGTTGCGTCAAATACGTGGGGATATGGGTATTGCCAAGGTGAAATCCTTTAAACTCAACGGGAACAGCGCTGGCGTCAAATTGGGTTTTCGCTAATGAATAATACAGGTACCCAGCGGGTAAGGCATTTAAATAATTACGTGCATCAGTCACAATTTGTTGATTGATCACAATAGGGTGGGTGTTGTCATTGAGGATCTGTTTTAATAAAGAGAGTTTTTTGCTGATTTCTTTTGGGTTGGTTTGCCAATGTTGAGTGAACCAATGTAGAACATCATCTTGGTGGTAATGTTGTGGATCGGCAAGCATTAAATAGATTTTAAGCGCTTGGTAGCGGTTGATTTTGGATTGATTGGATTCGCTGAGCGTTTGTTCTAAGTCTTGCAGAATGTTTGGAATAAAATTATGCGTCAATTGATTTTGAGTACTGTTTTTGAGATTAGTTTGTAAGGTTTTCACCATGGATAAATGACGTGAACCAGAAGATAAGGCATCTAAACTCATGCTCGCTTGCGCAAGATGATAAATAGCGGCATTGGATTGCTCGCTGTTGTTGAGATGATGTGCAACTTGGATCTCATGTTGGACCAGGTTCAGGACATGGAGCGAGGAAAAATAGTGATAACCCATCCAGGCAATGCTCAAGGCACTCAGCGTCGAGATTCCGAGGGTGAAGCGGATATGCTTAGGATGCAGACGTGTTGTATGACGCTGTGTTTCTGTTTGAAAGGCAAACAATGCCCCTTCGATAAAATAGGGGCGATAATTGGTTGATTGGTAAAATTGATCTTGTACAACTAATGCAAATTCGTGTTGAATTTTTTTATTCAAACGATCTAGGATAACCCCGCCTTGTTCTCCACTGGTAAAATAGAGTGCTTGTAAGCGAAATAAACGAGTAGAGATGGAACTAACCAGCGGTAAAATGAGATTACGTAGGCTGGCGACTTGTAACGGAAACTCTCGAATCAAAGTTCGTTTCACATTCGATCGAATGGGATGGATTTTATTGGTTACTTGTTGACCTAGTTGTTCAACAAGATGCTCAAATTGGGTTTTAAAAATATCCTGTAATTTATTGGGTTTGGTGGCATCATGAATAGAAAACCCGAGCGGTTTTGCCAGTTCTGAAGGATGCTCGGATTGAAAGAAATCGCAAAATCCTGCTAATAAATCTAATTTGGTTAAAATAATGGCTAGGTCGAGTGGATAATTTAAGCTGACTCCAAATCGCTCGACAAGTTTTGCATTCGCTTTGAGAAGATCTTTGAGATCAGTATGGTTGGCGACTAGGATTTCATTGATATCCACACACAATATAACTCCGGTGATTTTCATCAAACGGTGTACACGATTCAATTGTTTTAAGATGTCTTCTAATAAATGTGTACTTTGATTAATCCATGTTTCGCCTAATTCGACAATGACGCCATGTTGATTAAAATAAATATGGGCTCCTTCTGCATCGATGGTCGATTGATCAAAATTACTCTGACGCATTAGTGTCGATTTACCTTGATTACTGCGGCCGGTTAAGATCAGAAAAGACAATGCATGTGATTGAGGCTTTAGTTGTACAAAGATCTGTTTTAAGGCGTCACAAAGCGATGCTAATGAATGATTCATTTAAAAATCCGTATCGGTCTGGGCAGAATAATGTTGAAGAACATTTTTTGCTTGGTGGTTGAGTAATTGCTGGGTGCCGATGTAGATTGCAAACAGCACGGCCAATGATAAAGTGAGCATGGTAATCAAGGGTTTGTAATTTTTACGTTCTTCTGGGCTAGTATGAGTTGTTTTGAACAATAATTGAGGTTTGTAGACCCGATGTTGTTGAATGAGTTTATGGAGATCTTCAATCAAGTTTTCCAAAATTTGTCGCCCGTCGGTGCGTAGATGATGTTCTCCTTCAAACCCTGCAATGAGGCAATAATATGCAAGCTCTGAGAGATCGAGATAATGACTCCCACTCTCTTTGAGATGATTTACGATCACAAAAAATTGAGTTTCTGGTCCGGTGTCATTGGTATTGCTGGGCGTAAAGGCTTTAAATACGGTTGGGTGACCATGAACCCGTAGATAATTTTTACCGAGTAATTCGTCAATGGTCCCGCTTAGTAAATAATAAGCGAGGGCAACCACATCTTCGTCATAATGTTGATGCGTCAAGCGACTGTGAAAAGCAAATAATTCATGCTCAAGATTTTCGCGCATGAGATCAATGGCCGGCAAGGTTTGGCTGACACATAAGCGTTCGAGCAAGGACAACACGGGGCTTGCAGCAGCTACGATAGGATTACTGGCGGCATTCGAAGAAAATAGCTTCGAACGAAAATATCCCGCCGGAGTCTGCATAGGTAACGGGACCGTAAACGGTAGCACGGTCATTTGAAAATCGGCCGACATGCAAAAGACTCCTCATTGTTGTTGTACCGCCAATCCTTTAAGAATGGTTAATGCGGCATATAATTGATAATCTTCATGCAGTAAATTGGTTTCGTCAAGCGTTGGCTTGTCGGGATTTACCTTTTGAATCAGATTACCATTATTGAGGTGTCGGCTCAATTCAGATTCAGAAATATCCATGAAACTTGTTTTTTCGGTTGATTTGGGTACAGCGATTTCTTCTACAATGATATCAGGCGTAATGCCTTGGGCTTGGATGGATGTCCCTGATGGCGTGTAATACAAAGCAGTAGTGAGTTTGATCCCACGTTTATCGTCAAGCGGTAAGACAGTTTGGACTGAGCCTTTACCAAAGCTGCGCGTTCCTAAGATGATGGCTCGTTTATTGTCTTTCAATGCGCCGGCGACAATTTCAGAGGCGGAAGCTGATCCGTTGTTAATTAGTACGACCATGGGTGCATTATTTAAAATATCTTTTGCATTTGCCATTGCAGTAAATTTGGAGCCAGGGAGGCGTCCTTGCGTGTATACAATCATTTCTTGTTTGCCATTTTTTTCTTTTTCTAAAAATGATCCGGAAATCTGAATGGCAGAATCTAAAAGACCTCCTGGATTATTACGCAAATCAAGAATCAACCCTCTGAGATTGCCTCCGGATTTTTGTTTTAACGCGCTAATGGCGGTTAACATATCTTTGTCGGTCATTGCTTGGAACTGTGTTAAACGGATATATCCATAATGGTTGTCCAATAAGCGTTGCTTGACACTTTTGATTTCAATTTTTTCGCGTACAATCGAAAACACGAGCGGTTTGCTCACGCCTTTACGGATAACTGTTAATTTGATGTTACTGCCTGGCTTGCCACGCATCATATTCACTGCATCTTTGAGTTCTAAACCTTGGACATAATTTTTGTCGATTTTAATAATATAATCCCCGGATTTGACGCCTGCTTTGAATGCGGGGGTATCCACCAAAGGTGTGATGACTTTGACAACACCATCTTCAATGGTGACTTCGATGCCTAATCCGCCAAATTCACCGTTAGTCACGGATTGTAATTCTTTGAAATCGTTTTCATCTAAATATGCAGAATGGGGGTCAAGGCCTGATAACATGCCGCGGATGGCATTATCAAACAACATTTTATCATCGGTTTCTTTCACATAATATTTTTTAATCAACGAAATGGCATTGGAGAAACGCTGGACATCTTCCATGGGAATTTGTTGCTCAGAAGCATCTTCCTCACCAAGATCACGACTGGGGATGGCATACGCTGAAAGTGATATTGAGAGGGCAAGTGTAGTCAGGGCCACAGGGATGCCGTTTTTAATATGCTTGAGCATGGGTTTCACTCCTTGAAAACTACGACGACTAGGTTGGGCCTTGGCCCAACCTATATTCAACATATTATTGAGTATAGCTCAATCTGACAAGATCAAGGCAAGTCACGGTAAAAATTCGTCGTGAAGCTGAAAATTGCCCTGCAAATTGCTGTGCTTCCTCGCGCATATTTTGTGCGTGATGCTGCAAATAATGATCTAAGTGCGCCATAGTTTCGATTTGGTATTGTAAAGTAAGATGGGTATGCTGGGCGGTGTCAACATCACGTTCTTTCAGAATGTTGACGTTCAAAAACCCTGGAAATTGGAGCATGCTTTGAGTATGCGGCGCTAGCCATTCGAGATAGGTTGGAAAAATCTCTGTCGTGATTTGTAAATTGACTTCATAAATGATCATCGCAATTTACACATGATAGTTTCCTTTTTTTAACCATTCTAACGGGGAGATGGCTTTGCCTTGTTTTCTTACTTCAAAATATAACCCGGGTTGCTTGGAAATACCGCTGTGGCCTACAGTTGCGATTTGCTCACCTTGATTCACCATATCACCGACTTGTTTGGTTAAGGTGAGGTTATTGGCATATAAGGTCATGAGTCCCCAGCCATGATCGATAATAAGCAATAATCCGTACCCGTTCAACCATTCACAAAATACGACTTTTCCAGGATACACCGCATGCACAGGGCTGCCTTCTGGACTGTATAGGATGATTCCCTGGTGTAATTTTTGAATTTGGTGCGTATCTACCGCAATTGGTGTAGGTAATTTGCGCTTCATGGTGGTCATGGAGTGCCGAGTTTGAATGACCGATTCTTGGCTTAATTTGTGTAAGATCCGTGATAAATTATCGCGATTACGTTCGTAAGAGTTCAAGGTTTTTTCTTGCGTAGCAACTTGTTGCTGTAATGCATAGAGTAGCTTCTGATGTTGATTTTTATGCGTTTGTAATTGTTGTTGGACAATTTGAGCTTGCGCTTCCATGTGATGGAGAGCTTGAATGTCTTGGTGGACTTGTTGTTGTTGATGCTGTAAGTCATCTCCGATGGTTTTAAGTGCTTGCAAGGTGTGGGCATTGGCCTGAATCATGTACTGGTAATACGTGAGCAGTTTATCCATATCTGCTTTCTGGGTATTGATGAACAACCATGCCAAAGGTTGATTCGGTTGTTGTTTATAGCGTGCTTGAATCTGTTGGGTAAGCAAAGATTGCAGATGATTGAATTTTTGTTGTAAATCTGTAATTTTTTGTTCAATGCGCTCTATGTCTGTTTTTTTTGCCGGGATTTTTTGTTGAATTGCGTGTAGTTTTTTTTCATTGTCTTGGATGAGTCGATCGGTTTCGGTCAATTCTTGCTTAAGTTGATTTTCTTTATGATGAGTATGCGATAAGTCTGCTTGTAAAACAGTGATTTTTTGGTTCAATTGTTTGAGAGACTGTTGAGTTTCAGTCAGGGTATGTCCATAACCTAATGTAGTGCAAAAGAATAAAGTGATGAGCAGACCGAACAGAAAAATGGGGTGTTTGAAATCAAAATTATGCATGCTGGTTTGTCCACAAAATATGCCCCGTCATGTCTTTTGGCGGTGGAATATCCAACAAAGCTAAGAGCGTTGGGGCAATGTCAATTAAACTGGCAGGGCCTGGGCGAAATTGTCGCTGTGGATCCCCGACATACAAGAGAGGGACTGGTTCACAGGTATGCGCAGTATGCGCTTGTTGGGTGTGTTCGTCAAACAGACATTCTGCATTGCCATGATCTGCGGTAATGAGCAAATGACCATGAGTTTTTTTGATGGCCGCACCAATCTGTTGTAGGGCAGTGTCGATGGCTTCTATGGCAGCAATTGTTGCTTTAAAATTGCCCGAATGTCCGACCATATCAGCATTCGCAAAATTGCAAATGATGACATCATACGCGTGTGAATTGATGGCATCAACCAAAGCCGCAGTCAATTGAGGCGCACTCATTTCGGGTTGTAAATCATAAGTGCTGACTTGAGGAGAAGGAATTAATTGTCGTTCTTCAAGCTTGAATTTATGATTTTCTCCGCCATTGAAAAAAAATGTAACATGCGCATATTTTTCGGTTTCAGCAATTCGTAATTGGCGTAATCCATGTTCTGCTAATACCTCGCCGAGTGTGTGGCGTAAGTGGCGTGGGGGGAATGCTGGTTCTGTCGGTAGATGTTCGTCATACATGGTCATGCTAACGAAATGGGCCAACTGAGGGCAAGCCAGGCGTTGGAAGCCCTGAAAATTCGGATTGAGAAATGCCTCTGCTAATTGTTTGGCGCGGTCCGCTCTAAAATTGAAAAAAAACAGTGCATCGCCATCTGCAATCGGTTGTGCAGTACCGATCAGTGTGGGTGGGAAAAATACGTCACTGAGTCCTTGTGCATAATACGCATTGATTGCTGCCTCAGCTGTTGCAAAATGGTGGGGGCTTTGTGCTGTGGTTAAGAGTGTATATACGGGTTCGATGCGAGACCAACGTTGATCGCGATCCATCCCCCAGTAGCGTCCACTTAATGATCGCACAGTAGCGACTGGGTAGTCGTGTAGGACGGTTTGTAACGCACGTAAATTTTCTTTGATCTGTTTGGGTGGTGCATCTCGACCATCTAAAAATAGATGTAAATACACTTGAGCGTAATTCTCTTGCGCACACAATTTGAGAAATGCGAATAGATGATTTTGATGACTATGCACGCCTCCTGGCGAGAATAACCCCATGACATGGATAGCTTTTTGTGCGGATTTGGCTTCTTGAATCATATTGATTAAGCGGGGGTTTTTAGCAAATTCGCCGGTTTCAATCGTTTGGTTGATGTACGTGAGATCTTGTAGAATCTGACGTCCTGCACCAATATGCATGTGTCCGACTTCAGAATTGCCCATTTGTCCTATGGGAAGGCCTACAGCAGTTCCTGATGCTGAGAGCAATAGATGAGGGCAGGTTTGCCACCAGGCTTGCCACTGTGGTGTACGTGCTGCGGCGATGGCATTATACGCAGGATCTTCTCGATAACCCCAGCCATCTAGGATGATTAAAACGACCGCTTGTTTGGTACTCATAATTTCCACTTAATTTTTTTCCTCAAAGAGGTTAGACTATAGGCCATTTTTGTCAATGGATGAAGTAGTTTGAAGCAAAAAATACCGCAACATGTCGCTATCATTATGGATGGCAATGGCCGTTGGGCTGAACAAAGAGGATTGGTGCGGAGCGAAGGACATCGTGCAGGCGTGGATGTGGTGAAGCGTATCGTCGGTGCTTGTGTGGAAAAGCAGATTCCAGTTTTAAGTATTTGGGCGTTTGGCCGTGATAATTGGGCGCGGCCTGCATCCGAAGTGGATTTTTTGATGCAATTACTCTTGTCGGTACTGAACCTGGAGCTAGAAGAATTGCATCAGATGGGTGTGCGGTTGATGTTCACCGGTGGACGCGCAGAATTAGCACCATCTTTGTGCGAGGCGATTGCTGCTGCTGAGTCTTACACGGAAAACAACCAAGCCTTAATTTTGAATGTGGTTTTCAATTACGGGGGAAAATGGGATATTCTAGAAGGCGTCAAAAAAATATCTCAAGATGTTTTAGATGGTGTGGTTACCATTCAAGATATCAATGAATCATTGTTTTCATCCTATTTAAATACGCACCATTTGCCTGATCCGGATTTGTTTATTCGAACAAGTGGAGAGCAGCGCATTAGTGATTTTTTTCTTTGGCAATTATCTTATACCGAATTGTACTTTTCTGATGTATGCTGGCCTGATTTTACAATCGAAGCGTTTGC
>CAZBSX010000014.1:0-13618 GCA_964494305.1 uncultured Legionella sp.
TTCTTGGGCGTAGTTTTAGGTCGCGCACTTATGGGGGTGGGCGCCGGATTGTTGACGCCCCAAAGCATGGCTTATATTTCTATTCTTTTTGCAACAGGTGGGCGAGGCACTGCACTTGGTATTTGGGGCGCGGTTGCGGGTATTGCTACTGCAGTTGGACCTGTTATGACTCAACTATTTTTGACCATGGGAGACTGGCGGTGGGTCATGTGGATCAATATTCCGATTGCCATTATCTGTTTTTTAATTGCCATTTGGCGATTACCCGTTGCACCTCAATATGCAACTAAAATCCGCGATATTCTAATGAGCTGCTTATATGGCTTATGTTTTGCCGCAATTATTGCTGGTATTCAAGATATCGGTAACACAACCTCATTTATGAGCATGGGAGCTGCGCTGTTCGCTCTTGGCATTACTGTCACTATGGGTCTGATTTGGTATGAGTTCAAACAAGGTGTGAGTGTTGTTTTGCCTCAAGACTTATGGCGTGACCGCACATTTCTTAAAGTATGTTTAGTGTCGGGATTATTGGGATTCAGCTTAACGGGGTTTTATTTGCCTCTCGCATTTCTCTTGGATATACGAATGAATTTTGGACCTATTGCAATAAGCACGATCATGATCACGATTGCAGTTTCTAATATGTTGGTCGGGCCGCTGGCTGGAAATATATCAGACCGTATGCCACCGGAAACTATTGTTAGGTATGGTTTGATTTTATTTGCAATTGCAAACGCATCACTCGGTCTTATTGGCGTACTTGCGCCCGGAGGCGCTTACGTTTTTGTAGCACTCTGTGCAGTTATGGTCGTCGCGGGCTCAGGAACTGGGTTAGCATTTGCTCCGTTGGCTAATTTGGCACTAAGCCGAGCCCAAGCAGTCACTATGGGTAGAGCAGCAGCCTTTTTTAACTGTATCCGACAAATATTCAGTGCATTAGGTGGCGTAGTCGTTGCATTAGTCTTTGATTCATTAATGCGTGCACAGCTTCATCGTGACATCGCAATTACAGCAGACGCTCTTCGCGAATCACCAACTGCGACTGCCATAGCGTCTTTGGTCTGCTTTTTACTGATGAGTTTAAGCCTGACATGCGCGGCTTTTGTCTCCCGTCGTGACAGTGCCGAACCTATAGGCTTAACCGAACTATAACACCACGGGTACGGAGATTAGTCCTATGAATATTTGGGTCATAAGCGGTTGCTCACATGGGTTGGGGCGGTGCTGGACGAACTCCATCATATTAGATCGACAAGAATTGGTCATTGGGATTACGCGATCGGCTGAAGTGGCCGATGAAATGGTGACGCTGTACAAAGATTTATTTGTGCCGTGTATTGCCGATGTTCAAAACGAAGCGTTATTACGTGAACAATTAATCGCAGCCACACAAAGGGTTGGAAAACCCAACCGAGTGGTTACTGCAGCAGGGTATGCACAATTCGGAACCTTAGAGGATTTGTCGAATGAGCAGCTCAGAGAACAATTTAAAACCAATGTAGAAGGCTCGCTCAATGTCATTCGACCTCTCTTGCCCATAATGAGAGAACGCGATGAATCCAGAGTTCTTTTGGTGTCAAGCATGAGTGGTGTCGCGTGTTGGCCGTTACTTGGGGCCTATCAAATCAGCAAATATGCGATAGAAGCTATATCTGACACACTACGTCATGAGCTTCGAGAGTCCGGCATTCAAGTAGGATGCATTGAGCCCGGCCCCCATAAAACCGGATGGGCAACAAAATATGCGCGTCGAGCAGAACTCAGTCCAACTTACAAAGACTCTGATCTCGTTGCAAAAGCGTCCTGCGGCTATGTTGTACAGGATCCAACGGCTAGTCTCCCCTACTTCTGGAAGATGTTTGATACACCGATTATGCCCAAGCGTATTGCAACGTCACGCGAGTTTGTTGAGTTTGCTGCCAATGAATCGCAAGAAAAAATTCGAGAGTGGAGAGAAGCCCATGATAGTTGAATCGGTTCATGCCAATGCCTCAAAGATAGATGCAGAGATTGAGAAGATCGCTGCAATATATTCTGAGGCTGATCGAGAGATGTTTACGAGCGAATTGCTTGATTTTCTTAAATCAGCAGATTTGATGAAAATTCTTTGCGAAAATACGGCCTCCGGTCCAGGGACGCTTCGGGACGTACTTCGGGTGTGTACACATCTTGGAAAAATAGATGCATCTCTTGCATGGGTGGTAGGCGTATCAAACTCAGCATGGTCTACACGGAGTAGTTTTCGATCGCTTGAATCTGCTACAGACGCTACCATGGAGCAAAACAAAACCCTAAGTATGGTGTTGGGGCGCCCTGGCGCTTTGACATGGGATAAAACCTCTGAAACTTATTGTCTGAATGGAGAGTGGCGATATGCTTCAGGATGGCAGTACTCTAGCTTTTTCTTGTGTGTTGCGGCGGTTGAAGGTGCTGCGGCTCCAGACCTTCGAATGGTCGCTGTTCCGGCTGAACGGTTGGTCATTTCTGAGCAATGGCAGGCTACTGGGCTTCGAGGCACACAAAGTGTCACCGTTCGTGCCCAGAATATCAAAATACCTTCCAGCAATACGGAGGACTATACAAGTATCTTAGCTGGCAAAAATAATGTGCCAAATCATTCAAGTGCTTGTATACAATCGGGCATATACTCAGGACTATTCACCGGTGTACTGATGAATTGTCTGGTCGGCTCCATACTTGGGTCAACAGAAGCTGCATTAGATTATGTCACGGCCACTATTGATAAAAGCCCGGTGGTGGGTAGCACGTATTTATTAATGGGGGATTCCGGCGCTATTAGAGCTGAGATAGGTCGGCTACGTAGCACGTTGGACTTATACAAGCGAGCAGCAGAATACAACGCACAAGTCATTGATGTTGCTGCTCGTACACCAGGAGTTGTTTTAACACTCCAAGAACGCGTTGATAATCGGGGACGTGCGACATTGATTATGCGTGGTTGTGTCGATATTGTACAAGATTTGCTTTGGATTTATGGATCTTCCGGTTTGAATAAAGGCTCACCCCTTGAGCGAATATGGCGAGATGTGAATGTGGGTGCCCGTCATGGAGGCTTTTCAAAATTCGTTCCTGAAGAAGCGATTGGCCTCTCCATGATTGGACGCAATCCGAAAGATCTGACTCAAATGTTTTAACTACGGGTTAATCGACATGATAACACACGGTAACATTGTGGCTAAAATAAGGTGCCAAATACCCGCCTTGGCGGATGCATTGCATAAGGTCATGGAGAAACAACCCAATACGCCTGCTGTGTTGCAGGATGATCATGTGAAATCGTACCAGCAGCTGATTGAATCCGCACAAGACATAGCCACGCAACTACTTGAAGCAGGTATTATGCCCGGTCACCGTCTTGCGATTGATTTACCTCGCTCCATAGCATTGTACGAGCTCATGTTAGGCTGTCTCATTGCTGAGGTGTCTTTCATGTCGCTGCCGCGCGGCCTTGATAGATCGCAGCAGCCTGAAATGGCGAAAAAGGCAAATTGTGTGGGTATCTTGTCAGACCTTGCTTTATTTCCGAAGGATGGATTAGAGATAAGAGGAATTGGACATTTTTGTAGATTAGTTAAATCAAGTTCGAGCCCAACTAAAGCAGACACAACATCTACTGAGATCTACTGCGTTAGGACTTCTGGTACATCGGGCGAGCCCAAGATCGTTCCAATTACAAACAGCCAACTGTCTGCATTTCTGAACAACGCGCAAACCGTGTTGGGAATTTCCGATTATGCGACATGGTTATGGATGCATGATCTTTCTTTTGATCTCTCAATCGCAGAAACATTGGGTTGTTTGGTTCACTGTGGTTGTTTAGTCGTTTTAGATGAGGATGCTAAGCGCAATTACAACACTATTTTCGATCTTATGATTCAAAAAGAAGTGAAGATCGTTACACTCACTCCTTCTGAGTTTAGATATATATTTTCACATAGTGGGATACAAAATAATTTTGATAACCTATGCGTCACCGATATCATTTTCTGTGGAGAGAAGCTCTCTTCCAAGACTCTGTTACCTATTTATAGGGATTTAGACCGTATTGGCGTACGATTGATCAATACGTATGGGCCGTCAGAAGCTACGGTTTTTTGTACCTCTCACACTATTACTGAGCAGGATTTAGACTTGGATTCGATTCCGATTGGTAGACCATTTCCTGACATGGTACTCGACCTGGTCGATCAAGATGCCGCTGGAGCCGGAGAACTGACCTTGCATGGTCCGCAAGTGTTTAACGGTTATGATGGGGCTCAACCACTCACTGAGCGCTATTATACCAAGGATATCTGCTTGTTAGATGCTCAGAATCGATTTGTGTATGTTGGTCGAACAGGCGGCTATCACAAAGTCAACGGCTTTCGTGTAGAGCCGCTCGAAATTGAGCAATTTCTAGAATCTCTTCCCAATGTTGATGAGGCGATTGTTTGGGTTGAAAGCGCTGATGATCAGAGTTTTCTGCTGGCTTATATTAGAGTGCGCCGAAATAAGATAGTAACCTCTCGAACGTTACGAGTCGCATGTTCTACGCTCCCGCCTTATCTAAGGCCGGCGCGGTATGTGTTGCTCAAAGATGAAGAGTGGCCAATTAATGATCGTGGTAAAAGTGACCGCCTTTCGTTAAGGAGGATTGCTTGTGGACAAAATTAATATTGGAAAGCAAGTGCTGATACGTGAAGTTGAGAGAATTCTTGGTGAACCCGATATTCGTCCTAGTGATAATTTTATTGAACTAGGTGGAACCTCATTTTTAGCACTTCAATTGGCAAGCGTTTTGCAAGAGAAAGAAGGAATAGAGATCGATGTCGCCGAATTATTGGCGTATTGTTTGGACCATGTTTCCATAAGATTTTCCGAAAACACATTGGAGTATACTGAATGAACGTTCTGGGGCTTGGTCATGCTTCACCCACGCACCACGAGCAGCTGGCAGATGCTCTGCATCCTAATAAAATGCAATTGGAAGCGATTCGACGTGCAGGTTATGACAAATATTGGGTGAATAAACAGAGTGCTCGGGTCATGGCAGCAGAAGCAGTACTGAAAGCATTACAAGACGCTCAATACAGCGCTACTGATATTGGTTTTATCGTCGCAGGCCAATCTACTGTACCCGATTTTATTGGAATAGACCTTGCATGCCAAACTGGTGCAGAATTAGGGGACTTAGAAGTAAGAACCATCAATTTGGTAGAAGGATGCGGATCTGCGATCAGTTCATGGGATATTGCCAATAATTTGACAAGAGACCTAAAAATAGGCCAGGTTGGAGTGATAGTACTTGCGCAACGCATTAGTGAGCGTCACCACGATAGATTTGGTCTCATGAATGCTATTCTTAGCGATGGTGCAGTTGCTGCTATAGTAGGCAAGGCCGGTGCACCTTCAAAGACAGGTGGTTTCGTATATAAGGGCGGCCATGACATATCCTGTACTCGTTTTGTCGATATGATGAGAATTGAACGCGGAGGCGGTATAAACCCCATTGTATTACCCGATCATGATACCCGTGAGGATAAACTGGGACGTGACAGAATTATGGAGCTGTATCGTTTTTCTGGCAGTGATCTGGAGAACTTTTTAAAAATGCGTGCTGACAACACCATTAACATCATTGAATTCGCAATGAGTAAAGCGGGTTGGGCTAAAGAGGGAAATTACTTCTTTTTGCACACGTTAGAAGGGCGTCAAAGCATTGAAACACTTGCACAACGCTTAGGTATCTCAGTGGATAAAACCAATTCCGATCTGGTCTCTGAGATAGGTCACATGGGGTGTGTTGACTCATTGATCTCTCTAGATATATTAAGGAAACAAGGTAAAATTCAACCTGGTAGTCGAATTATAATGAGCACAATTTCAACAGGCATGAAATGGGGATGTTATCTACTTGAATATGTAGAGGGATAAGTTTATGACTGCGCTTAATGTTGAACAACATATCATCAACATGATGAATTGGCATTTTTCACCAACCACGGGCTCTCCGTTTTGGTTAGATATGCGAAATCAATTAATGTTTGATCCCATTAAAGATGTCCGCTCATTTACTGATCTGTCTTTATTCCCTGATGTCAGCTTAACGCTTCGTAACATTGCGATCGAGGATTTGCAACCTAGGGGACTTGATCATGCGAATTTGGCCGGTGTTTTTGAAAGTGGCGGCACAACGGGCAAGGCCAAACGAGTGGTTGTTTATGAGGAATGGCTTACCGAGCTTGTTCAGTGGCGCTTAGACGGTTTTAAAAAAAAGCTTGATATTCTACAGCCCAAAAATACGTTGGCTATTATTCCTAGTGGCCCACATATTGTGAGTGCAATCAATCTTCGACGTGCCAAAGCGCTCGGTGGTCATTTTTTTACGGTAGACTTGGATCCTCGTTGGGTTAAAAAACTGATCCAAGCAGGAGATATGGATGGCGTTAAGGCCTATGCCGAGCACTTAATTGATCAAGCCGAACTCATTATTGAAACACAGTCTCTTTCTTATCTCATTGCAACCCCGCCTTTATTGGAAGCCATAGCCCGCCGTCGGTCATTGGTTGAGCACCTCAATCAAACTCTTGACATGATTACCTGGGGAGGAACTCATATGGATGTGGATACCTTGGACTATTTAAAAACATCGGTGTTTCCAAATGTCACCATAACTGCTAGCTATGGAAGTACGATGATCTTATCTGAAACCAGAGCAAGAATGAATGAGGACTATGATGGATTGCCCATCTTCGATAGTTATGCGCCGTATGTGCTGCTTGAGGTTGTCGATCCAACCACTGGGTTACCGGTTTCTTATAACGGAAGAGGACAGGTAATCATGCATCATGTAAGTAAGTTTGCGTTGTTTCCAAATATTCTTGAACGGGATACAGCGGTGCGCCTTCCCGCATTAAATGGTAATCAAGGCGTAGCTGTCTCCGATGTCAGACCGGTTGCAAAGGTGTTGGATCACGTTGTCATTGAGGGTGTGTATTGATGACTCAATCGCATGAAAACGAGAGCACGACTTATCGTGTCGGTCAGATCCAGACCGTAGCAGGACAGTGTCTGGGTGTTTCCTATCATTCTCGGCGTCGTCAGCAGATTTATGATGTTTGTGATCGCATCGTTGGCGAAAGTTCGATACTGCCGATCGTTTATATACAAGATAAAATCGCACAAATGCGCGAAGCCCCCGTACTCTCGTTTTCACAGCGGTATAAATGCTTAAAAAAAGCGAGTCACTACTTTCAAGAAGCGACTTTAGCGGGGCTAGATCCCACAGGGTATGTCACGCTCGTTTCTAATGTAACCGGTCTACAACCAGCTGTTGTTACTGCATCTTTGGCCCATATTTCTCAAAGCCTTGATCAGATGCAAGAGATTATCCAAGCAGCAGCGCCCACAGGCTCTGTTTGGAATATCAGTGCTCCTGAAGCGAAACTAGGGTGTAGTCTGTTTTCACGACGTGCAGATGTAGTAGCAATCATTGCAGCAGGTAATGGTCCTGGCGTTCATGGCCTTTGGCCTCAGGCCATTGCACTGGGATATAGAACATTAGTAAGACCTTCTTCACGAGAACCATTTACAGCACAACGTCTTGTTTGCGCGCTTGAAAAAGCAGGGCTAGCCCATTATGTCGCATTGGTTCCAACTGATCACAAAGGTGCGGAATTTTTGATTTCACACAGTGACTTGAGTATTGTCTACGGAGGGGAGCGTGTTGTGTCCCATTATGCTAAGAACCCAAGGGTGCTGGTTCAAGGTCCGGGTCGCTCGAAGATACTGGTTGGAAAAGATATCAGTCATGATGAAGCAGTTGAGGTAGCAGCGCACTCCGTACTCGCTTTGGGAGGTGCGGCTTGTGTTTCAACGAGTGCAATATTAGTCGAAGACAACCATGTCGCATTTGCTAAAAAACTAAAACAAACACTCGAAACACACGCTCAGCATCAAGCGCTGACCCTTGCTAGAAGAAAAGACGCTGAAATTTATGAAGATATATTGAAATTGGATGAACCTCCTTGGGCGTATGATCATTCGGTTACAAAAGGATGTCGTTTAATACCCCAAGTCACGATTGTTGACAACGCGTCTGATCCTAAAGTTCAACGTGAGCTTCCGTTTCCTTGTGTAACCGTAGCGCCATTTCATCAAGAGAAAAGTAGCTATAAGGCATTGTCCGGATCTCTCGTGGTCACTGTATTATCGCGCCAAGAAGACATGATTAACAAAGTAATTTTGGATGCGTCTATAGCCAATGTCTACATAGGCAATATTCCAACGACTGATATCGACTTCAAGATGCCACATGATGGCTATCTAGCTGATTTTCTGATGTGCAATCGTGGTGTACGCGTTAGTCCAGAGTGGTCGCGGCTCGGATAGATCACAAACATTTACAGCCTAGTATTTTCTATGATAGTCTCGTGTGCGAAAAACAACAGCGTTTTCAAAGGATAGACTCGGGGTAAACACATCTAAAGGAACATAATGATGAGTTACTCGGACAGATTACTACAAATTGGAGGTAGCGAATGCCACAGGTTAATCTTTTTAAAATGATTCACACTGCAATTAGAGGACAATTAGCGTCTTTAACAACAACAGTCGGAAAAACAGATTACACCAATTTACAAAAAATAACGGAAATACATTCTTCTACAATAAGTATTCAGACTTTTTTAAAAGCGCATGCTGAACGAGAAGATACTTATGTTCTTCCTGTATTGAAGGAAAGGAAATTTTCAGAGCTTGAGGCGTTTAATGATGAACATACCCACTCGGAGCAAACGTTAGAAAATTTGGTTTTAGAAATTACTGATTTGAAAGACAATCATGCAACACGAGATCAAGCGCAACAAAATGAAAGTGGATACCAGTTTTATCTCAATTTGGCTATGTTTCAAGCATTTTATTTGACTCATATGAATACAGAAGAACGCGTGATTATGCCGTTTTTGCTTCAAGTTATGAGTTCGGACGAAGTATTTAACATCTACATGGCGATGCAAGCTTCTGTCTCTGACATAGAAGCGCTTGAAACTATCTCTGCTATTTTTCCGTATATCGATTTTGCATTGATGCTGAAGCTCACAAGAACATTCAAAGAACAGTGTCCTAACCAATTTCCCGCAATGATCGTAGAAATGAGACAATGCCTTAAACCTGACGTGTGCCAAGAACTATTTGATCAAGCAGGGATCACCAGCGGACTTGTGAACGTGAGCTCTTTTGACAAGCATGACGATAAACGGGCTAAGACTGAGGACGAAGCAGATATGAATGTCCTAACGCAAATGTACTAAATTATTCATAGTGGGGTGCTCGATTTCGTTGCTCGAGCACCCCCATTCTCTATAGGACTTGTAACGGCTAAGATTGCTAATTAGTTTCCTTCACTCAACCAAATTCTAAAGCAGCCCATTTCAGTGCTTTTCTTAATTGCTCCTCACTAATCTCATGTGCGTAACAATTATTGTTCACATACGGCTCTCCGATTTTTCCAAGCAAAACAAATCGTGGCACAGAACGTATCGATTTTTTATCTAAACATAAAGCGGCCATAAAGGCATCACCATTAGAAAATACTTGTGTACGTAACGGCAATTCATATTGCTGCATGACGGCATAAATGGTGTTTAGTATGTCCTCTGAAAGATAGCCCGCTAAATAAGCAATATAAGATTCCACTAAAATACCTATCGCAACTGCTTCCCCATGAGCCAGGCGATAATTTTCTAAAGTTTCAATCGCATGCCCAATGGTATGTCCAAAATTTAACAATTGCCGCATATGATGTTCATGTTCATCTTGCGCCACGATGGATTGTTTAATCTCACAATTTCTTTGAATAAGTACTGCAAGATCCTTTCTTGTTTTAAATACGGATAAAGAAGGTGTTTCTTGCATACGCTTGAACAATGATTTATCAAATATCAAACTGTGTTTAATCATTTCCACAATACCATTTCGCCATTCTCTATCTGATAACGTTTGTAAGGTACTCAGATCTATACCAATAAACTGAGGTTGCGTAAACGTACCAATCAGATTTTTACCCAATGGTGTATTCACACCGGTTTTTCCCCCCATACTTGCATCAACCATCGCAAGCAATGTTGTCGGAAAATAAATAACCGGAATACCGCGACAATACGTTGCGGCTAAAAACCCAATCATATCCGTCACAACACCGCCACCTAATGCAATCAAGCATGTATCCCGCCCATATTGCTTTTCTAACAGCCAGTCTTCTAGTTTTTCTTTGGTCTCTCGTGTTTTATATTGCTCTCCTGCATCAAAAACACATATTTCAGCCAAAATACCGGTTTGCTTAAGTGTATCCTGCAATCGTTTTCCGTATGTATTTGACAGATGGCTGTCCGTCATAATGACGATGCGTTTATTCAGTTTTTGACACAAATTGGCAATCACGCTAGAACGTAATAAATTGTCATCGACATGGATTTGATAAGAATCATACTGCAGAAACGTCATGAACTTCCTCCACTAATTTGGCCGAGCGCTGCATAAGTAGTGCATCCACCAAGACTAAAATACACATTGCTTCAACCACGGGGACTGCTCGAATCGCAACACATGGATCGTGTCGACCATTTTCAGGAGCCGTCATAGTCACTGGATTGCCCTCTAAATCTAGAGTTTTCTGCGATTTACGAACTGTAGAAGTGGGTTTGAATGCAACTCGTCCAATTAACGGCATCCCTGTTGATATCCCACCTAACGTTCCACCTGCATGATTTGTAGTCGTTTGAATATTATCCTTGCAACGAATAAACGCGTCATTATGCTGAGAGCCACTCATTCGAACAGCATTAAATCCTTCTCCAATTTCAAATCCTTTACTTGCGGGTAAGCCCATCATAGCCTTTGCCAAATTTGCTTCTAGTTTTTCATAAACCGGATCGCCCAATCCTGGTGGCAACCCTGTCGCCAGAAATGTCACGATTCCGCCTAGTGAGTCACCCTCATCTTTTGCAAAATGAATCAATTCTTGCATGAGTTTCCCGTTCTTCTCATCAGGACAAAAAATAGGACTACGTTGAGTGCGCTCTACAACATCGGCTACAACATCTGAAACAGCGTCTACTTGAATATTGTTTACAGAAGACAGATAAGCACACACTTGTATTCCATAATAATTGAGTATTTTCTTAGCCACAGCTGCGGCAGCCACACGACATGCTGTCTCTCGAGCGGAAGCCCTACCTCCCCCTCGATAGTCATAATTTGGGCCATACTTTTGGATGTACGTGAAGTTTGCATGTCCTGGGCGAAGTACCTTTTTTAACGTCTCATACTGGCTCGAATCAGCATCTTGATTCATAACAACAATTGAAAGAGGCGCCCCTGTTGTTTTTCCCTCAAATGTCCCAGAATAAATTTCTGCACAGTCTTTTTCTTGTCTTGGTGTTGTATAACAATTGCGCCCTGGTGCGCGCCAAGCTAGCGCTTGATTAATGTCCTCTTCTGTAATCGATACCCCCGCCGGACAACCATCAATGACCACACCAATAGCTTTACCATGAGATTCTCCCCAGGTTGTAATGCGAAATATTTGCCCAAAATGATTGCTTGCCATCACCGTCTCCTATGTACACACTCAAAATGCTCCGGCATTACTTTTGATTTTTTGTTACCATATTATAGAGTACATTCAATTAAATTCAGCACAACCAATCAGTAATTTTCGCTGGAGCACACGAAACGCAGATCCAGCGCCTATTTGAGTAAAACATGATGTGGCCAAACGATGGGCTGCACACCCATATCATACGTTGCAACACATACACCCGTACTTTCTGAGCAATTGATTGGAATACAACAGTTTATGGTTTGATCCTGACAAGAACCCGTAAAATGGGCCGATTGTTGATACCCATCCCCATGGTCTCGATTGACAAAACGCAGCAATACAGCACGAATTTTAGCAATCTCAGATGCATCTAATCCGGTTTGAGCTGCTTGATATAGCCCACGACCGGTTACGCCAAAGGGGCTATTAGGCTGAAGCATAAAGGGAACGGCTGTTGGATCGGTGCGATAGCCACTCAAATACCCTGAGTAACAATCATCACCGGCTAAAAAATGCATGCGTATTTGTGAAATTGCGGCAGGCTCATCGCCTTGAAACTCAAAAAATAGCGTGTCTAAACGTTGGCTATCTGAATCAACCAACAATTGCGCTAGTTGCGGAGAGAACGCGAAAACCGCTAAAGGTAACCACATCCATGTGATATACAGCAAGGTACGTTGCATCATCTAGATATCGATATTGCCTGCTTCCAGCGCATTATTTTCAATAAATTCACGCCGCGGTTCAACGTTATCACCCATGAGCGTGGTAAATATTTCATCGGCAGCCAAAGCATCTTCAACAGTCACCTGTAACATCCGACGAACATTTGGATCCATGGTTGTTTCCCACAATTGTTCGGGATTCATCTCCCCCAAACCTTTATAACGTTGAATCGTTTGCCCACGCTTGGCTTCTGACAACAACCAAAGCAAGCCATGCTCAAAAGTAGTAACGATTTGTTTTTTCTCTCCACGTTGCATCCATGCGCCCTCTTCGATTAACCCGGCTAAATCAGCGTTGATCGTGTACATTTCTTGATAATCTTTGGATAACAAAAACTCTTTATTCAAGACAATCGCGTGATCACTCCCATGTTGACGCAAAATCACACGCGGCGTGTAAGTATCTGTCTCAGGATTCACGACTAAATTAACTACAAATTCTTGCGTTTTCAGATCAAGTTGGTTCAGATAAATTTGCAATTGTGAAACCCAAGCCTCCATATCGGCTTGATCTTGGAAATTATGGGCTTCTAACAACGGCAAATGAATAATTTGCTTCAATAGATCATGATGATAACGCCGAGCATACCGCTGCATCAATTGCTCTAAACGGCGAAACTGCGCTACTTTTTGACTTAAGGCCAACGCAGAAATTGCCGGAGCCACTTGCGAAGGATAAAAAGCAGCACCATCTAAGGCACTCATCGTCAAAAATTCAAATAAGGCATCATCATCTTTCACATACTGTTCGTGTTTCCCCTGTTTAATTTTATACAAAGGTGGTTGTGCAATATAAATATAACCACTCGCAATCAACTCAGGCATCTGCCGATAGAAAAAGGTCAATAACAAGGTTCGAATGTGCGCACCATCCACGTCGGCGTCGGTCATGATGATGATTCGATGATACCGGGTTTTATCCGGGTCATATTCATCAGGACCAATCCCACAACCTAACGCAGTGATTAAAGTCGCAACTTCTTGAGAAGATAACATTTTATCAAAACGTGCCTTTTCGACGTTTAAAATTTTACCTTTTAATGGGAGGATCGCCTGGAATTTACGGTCACGACCTTGTTTGGCCGAACCACCCGCAGAATCTCCTTCCACAATATAAAGCTCAGATAACGCTGGGTCTTTTTCCTGACAATCTGCTAATTTTCCGGGTAATCCGGCAATATCGAGTGCGCCTTTGCGTCGCGTTAAATCACGCGCACGTCGCGCAGCTTCGCGCGCTCTTGCCGCATCGATCATTCCTTTTTCTACCCACTGGCTGCTTCCGATTGCC
>CAZBSX010000015.1:0-1222 GCA_964494305.1 uncultured Legionella sp.
ACCCATTGCGTACATCGCAAATTCAGGTTTCCAGTAATAAGACATGTCCAATCCTAATCGAGGACCAAACCCGTTATAGGTTGTTGTTTGTGAAACATAGGTAGTTGAGGCGAGCGAGTCTGGACTAGATAGTGTTGTCTGCGTATTGATGCGGGCATATTCGACGCCGCCATAAAAACGCAGATCATTGCGCTCACCAAACCGCAGATGTTGGCCAAACTCTACATTCGCAGCATCCCAAGTAGGTCTTCTTGTCGTAGCAATTGAGATATTATTACTCGAATTTGAATAAGAATTTCCTAAAGTATCGACGAATGTATGGGTAGGTGCCACAGATATCGTGTCACGATTTGTCGTAGTATTAAAATGAGACCAATTGATATTCAGATCATTACCTGTGTAGAAATGATAAGCGCCTTCTAAGCGAAATCCCCAACCCCAAGATTCATCTACAGACGGATAGATAACTTCTGTTGGAGTGCTACCTGTACTCGCATTAACATTGGTCCCAAACAGATTCATTCCCGAGTAACTCGGCTGCAAATATAATGCTTGAGCACCGACAGTCCAAGCCGCATGCTCACATGGGACTGCATTATTTTTCTCTGTACAAACTTCCCCTCCCATAGTACCTGCGAGCGCAATGCTGCTTGCAAAACTTAAGGCAATAACAACTTGTTTTTTCATGGGCCACGTCCTTGATTGATAAAAGTCATGTTTATCATAAATAACTTTTGAAGGTAGTGCAAGGTTACAGCAGATTTTCGGTATACACTATTCGCCATCCACCATTTGATCAATGGCTCTTTGAAATTCGCTCACATCTTGAAAGCGTTTATACACAGAAGCAAAGCGCACATAGGCAATATGATCGAGACGGTACAATTGCTCCATCACCCATTCTCCAATTTGGCGTGAATCAATTTCTCGTTCTCCTGTTTGTCGAATTTTTTCCATAATGGCAATGAGTGAATCTTCAAGCGCATCTGCGCCAACAGGTCGTTTTTCTAAAGCACGTAACATCCCAGCACGCAAATTCTCGATGCGAAATAGTTCGCGGCGGCCGTCTCGTTTGATAATCATGGGCATCACCAATTCCGCGGTTTCAAACGTAGTAAATCGCTCTTGGCATTCAATACACTGGCGCCTTCTACGCACTTGTGCACCTTCTGCCACCAATCTGGAATCAATGACCTTGGTATCAATCGCATGGCAAAAAGGA
>CAZBSX010000015.1:1232-13545 GCA_964494305.1 uncultured Legionella sp.
ATTATCTCGCAGCTTGATAAACAGGAAATCGACGACAAAGCGCTAAAACATCTGCTTTAACGCGTGAAATCACAGAGTCATCCCCCATATGATCTAAGATATCCGCAATCCAATGGCTCAATTGTTCTATTTCCGGTTGTTTGAAGCCACGTGTAGTGACTGCAGGGGTTCCAAGGCGTAGGCCGCTGGTTACAAATGGAGAGCGAGGATCATTAGGCACAGAGTTTTTATTGACCGTGATATGGGATTTAGTGCAGCATCCGCATCCTTGCCAGAGATATCTTTCGCAATCATGTCCACCAACATTAAGTGATTCATTGTACCACCCGACACGATACAATAATCTCGCGCCATTAATGTATTTGCCATAGTCTTCGCATTATCTAAAATCTGTTGCTGGTAGTGCTTGAATTCGGGTTGGAGTGCTTCTAAGAATGCAACGGCTTTGGCAGCGATCACATGCATCAATGGCCCACCTTGACTGCCAGGGAATACCGCACTATTGAGCTTTTTCTCGAGTTCCGGATTCGCTTTGGCCATAATCATCCCACCGCGAGGACCACGGAGTGTTTTATGTGTCGTGGTGGTTACAACATCAGCATAGGGAATGGGTGACGGATACAATCCAACTGCAACCAAACCTGCAACATGCGCGATATCAGCCATAAAGTAAGCACCAATTTTATCCGCAACTGCACGAAAACGCGCCCAATCAACGGTTTGAGAATATGCAGAAAATCCAGCAATAATTAATTTGGGCCGATGCTCTAAAGCCAATGCTTCCATGGCATCATAATCGATCAATCCCGTACTTTGGTCCAATCCGTATTGCAAGCTTTGATACAATTGGCCTGAGAAATTTACTGAAGAACCATGCGTCAAATGTCCACCATGTGAGAGCGACATCCCCAGTACCAAATCACCCGGTTTTAACATAGCCATCATCGCTGCAGAATTGGCTTGTGACCCAGAGTGAGGCTGCACATTGACGTAGTCAACCTGAAATAACTGTTTTGCACGTGAAATCGCAAGTTGTTCAGCGATATCAACAAATTCACATCCCCCATAATAACGTTTTCCGGGATACCCTTCCGCATACTTATTCGTTAATATCGAACCTTGTGCTTCGAGCACAGCAGGACTAACATAATTCTCAGAGGCAATAAGCTCGATATGATCCTCCTGTCGAGTAGCTTCTCCGCACATTGCTTGCCATAATTCTTTATCACATTCAGCGATGGTTATGTTATTCATGTATCATGAACCCTCTACGTATACTTATTTAAATGAACGTGCTCTAACCCGCCCTGATTTTAGTCCTTAGTATCGCACAAGGTCAATGTTTTTAATGACTATTCCTAAGTTTTATGCTATTCCTATTCATCAAGATTTAAACGGATTTTGTTGATAAATTTATGAGCAAACGTATGAGCATGATGATCATCATGCTGTTAATTGTATTTGGTGGGTTAATCGGATTTAATCTCGTCAAACAAACTATGATCAAATATTATTTTGAACATTTCCAAATGCCGGCAGTTACTGTCTCCGTGGTAACGGCCAAGCAAACGGATTGGCATCCATTTTTTTCTAGTGTCGGTACATTTATCGCCGTTAATGGCGTTGATGTGAACACCCAATCCGGTGGTAAAGTCAGTGCGATTCATTTTGATTCAGGCCAACTGGTAGAAAAAGACAGTCCTTTAATCGATATTGACGACCATGTTGAACAAGCAACATTAAAATTCAATCAAGCAAATTTGGTTTTACAGCAAACCAATTATCGGCGCCAAACCGACCTACTAAAACATAATGCCACAGCCGCCTCCAGTGTTGATGAAGCCCGAGCTTTAATGCTCCAAGCCGAAGCCAATGTTGAAAATACTCAGGCATTGATTGATCTGAAACACATTAAAGCGCCCTTCTCTGGCGTATTAGGGATTCGGCAGATCGATCTGGGGCAATACGTGCAACCCGGTCAAACCAATATTGTTTCCCTACAATCCTTAGATCCCATCTATTTACATTTCTATATCCCCGAACAATACATTAATTTATTGCAGGTCGGCCAAAACATCACATTTTCGGTCGAACAAAACCCAGGAATCAGTTTCAAAGGGAAGATCAGTGCTATCAATTCTAAAATTGATGAAAGCACCCATAATATCGAAGTTGAAGCCCTGGCAGCGAACTGCCCTGCTCTCGATACGAAACATTTAAAGTCCAAACTAAAAAACTCATCCTTAAGTACGCATGAAATCACCTGTGACACACAGGTTAATGCACGCAATAAAACCCAACAATTCAATTTTATCCCCGGAATGTTTGCGGCCATTAACCTTGAACAACCTGTTATGCACAACGTCATTTTGTTGCCCACAACTGCCATTTCTTACACCATGTATGGGGATTCGGTATTTGTCGTAGAAAAACATGACCACGATCGCCTAACCGTGAAACGGGTCTTTGTAACCACTGGAGAAACACGCGGAAATTACACCGTAATCAAAAAAGGCCTTCAAGCCAATCAAACCGTGGTTGCAGCCGGTGAGCTTAAATTACAAGATGGCACGCAAGTCGTCATTGATCCCAATAGTGCACTGATTGATCATGATAATATTGATCTACTGGGTGAATAGCGATGACCTTTACCGAACTTTTTATTCGTCGCCCAGTATTATCCTCCGTAGTTAGTTTGTTCATTTTATTTTTTGGCCTCAATTCCTTAGTGAAGCTTCCAGTGCGCCAATTTCCACGCATGGACAATACGGTGATCACCGTCACTACGAATTATCCAGGCGCCAATTCTGATTTAATTTCAGGGTTCATCACGACACCGTTAGAAGCTGCAATTGCGTCTGCAGAAGGCATTGATTACATGACGTCTTCAAGCACTGAGGGCACTAGTGTGATCACGTGTAATGTGAAATTGAATTTTGACCCACAAACCGCGTTTACCGATGTGATGAGCAAAGTCCAACAAACCATTCATGTTCTTCCGCCTGAAGCAGAACAACCTACCGTAATTAAAAAATCGGATACATCGACACCTTTGATGTATATCAGTTTGAGTAGTCAAGAGATGACGCCGCAGCAAATCACCGATTATGCGACTCGCGTTGTACAACCCCAATTACAAACGGTGGATGGTGTCGCTCAAGCCGATATTTTAGGTGGACAAACCTATGCTATGCGCGTGTTTCTAGACCCAATAAAAATGGCAGCGTTGCATATTACGCCAGATGAAGTTTTTCTCGTTTTAGCAAATAATAATTTTCTATCCAGTGCTGGTAGCACTAAAGGCGAATATGTCGCCATCAGTATGCATGCCAATACCAATTTAAATTCGGCACAAGAATTCTCGCGCCTGATTGTGCGTAGCAGTCAACATTCCATCATTCATTTGGCAGATATTGCCAAAGTTGAATTGGGCTCCGAGCGCTATGATTCTTCCGTGCGCTTTGATGGTAAAAAAGCTGTATTCATTGCAATTACCCCCACTCCGATTGCAAATCCATTAACGGTTATTCGTGATGCACGCAAAGCGTTTCCTATTATTCAACAACAATTTCCGCCTTCCTTATCAGGGATGATTGTCTATGATGCTACTGATTATATCCGCGCCTCGATCAAAGAAGTACTCCATACTATCTTGGAAGCAGCATTGATTGTTATTGTTGTTATTTTTTTATTCTTGGGTTCCATGCGTTCAGTCCTCATCCCCATCGTAACCATTCCACTCTCTTTGATTGGTGTTTGTAGTTTGGTCTTATTTCTTGGATATTCAATTAATTTACTCACCCTGCTCGCATTTGTACTTGCGATTGGCTTGGTCGTAGATGATGCGATTGTGGTGGTTGAGAATATTCATCGTCATATTGAGCAAGGTCAAACCCCTTTTCAAGCTGCTTTGAGCGGTGCCCGCGAGATTGGAACCCCCATTATTGCGATGACGATTACTCTGGCCGCTGTGTACGCGCCGATTGGGTTTATGGGCGGTTTAACAGGTGCTTTATTCAAGGAATTTGCTTTTACTTTAGCGTGTTCAGTGATTATTTCAGGGGTAATTGCCCTAACGTTATCACCGATGATGTGTTCAAAAATTCTGAGTGCGGATGTCGGCAATGGTCGGTTCGTCATCATCATTGATAAATTCTTTCATCGCTTAAAAGATCGGTATCAAACTATGTTACATAGTGTATTAGAAACGCGATCCGTCATTATCTTGCTTGCGGTCGTTGTATTACTTGTCCTGCCTTATTTGTATGTACACACACCGAAAGAAACCGCTCCTCAGGAAGATGCCGGGTTCTTTTTCGTCGTATCTACCGCGCCAGAGTACGCTACAATCAATTATGTTGACGCCTATGTGCCTCAATTTGAGCGTATTTTTCGCAGTTTTACCGAGACGGAACACTTTTTCATTATTAATGCCAAAACGCCGAATTCAGGTATCGTACTAAAACCCTGGGATCAGCGAACAACCAAGCAATTTAGCATGCAAAAACCCCTCCAAGATAAATTAAGCAAGATTCCAGGACTCAATTCTTTTGCAATCATTCCTCCCTCGTTACCTGGTGGAGGCTCCGGTCCTCCTATTCAATTTGTCATCAAAGCAACTGCCGACTTTAGAAGTATGGCGGATATATCGACCAAATTGCTGAATAAAGCAGCCCAAAGTGGGTTATTTATTTTTATGGACAATACACTCAAATTGAACCACCCAGAAGTCATCATGGAAATTGATCGGGCAAAAGCGTCCGATTTAGGCTTAAATATGCGTACTATTGGCTCAAGTTTAAATGGCGCTTTATCAGGGGGCTATGTCAATTTCTTTGATTTGCAAGGCCGCAGCTATAAAGTCATCCCGCAATTAGATCGACGTTTTCGGTTGAACCCAGAACAATTACGCCAGATTTATGTGCGCTCAGATTCTGGAGTTATGGTCCCATTGTCTACGTTTACCCGGCTCGTTAAAAAAGTGCAAGCCAATGCGAATACTCATTTTCAACAACTCAATTCCGCAACACTGCAAGGCGTTATGAAACCCAATGTCACCCTAGGAGAAGGTATCGCATTTCTGCAAAAAGCAGCGCATGAATTATTACCGCAGGGATTTGCGACTGACTATGCCGGCCAATCCAGACAATATATGCAAGAAGAATCTGCGTTAATTTTGGCCTTTTTTCTAGCAATTATCACTATCTTTTTGGTATTGGCTGCGCAATATGAAAGCTATCGATATCCGCTCATTATTTTGGTTGCGGTCCCCATGTCGATTTGTGGTGCATTGATTCCGCTTAATTTAGGGGCTGCCTCGATTAATATTTATACCCAAGTGGGTTTGATCACGCTAATTGGTTTGATCAGCAAACATGGTATTCTTATTGTCGATTTTGCGAATCACTTACAACGGTCAAAACAATTAGATCGGCGGGCCGCAGTCGAGGAAGCAGCTGCGATTCGCTTACGTCCGATTTTAATGACGACTGCCGCCATGATTTTTGGTGTTTTTCCACTATTGATTGCGAGCGGCGCGGGCGCAGTGAGTCGCTTTGATATTGGCGTGGTTATTGCTTGCGGATTATTAATAGGCACCGGCTTTACACTGTTTGTCGTCCCGACAATTTATACATTTCTAGCGACCGATCATCGTCACGATGATTTTGGTGAAACAAAATAGAATTATCTCTCGTTTCCTCCAATTTCTTATATGTTGATAAGCGATATAGACCTTAAAATCTTCGTCAAAATACGATATACTTCGCCGCAACTGATTCCCCCCCAAGGTGCGCTGTGGAAAAAACTTATTCGCCTAATGATATCGAACAAGCCTGCTACAAGCTCTGGGAAGCACACCATTACTTTGAACCACATGGCGATGGAAAACCCTATTGCATTATGTTACCGCCCCCTAATGTGACTGGCAGTTTACATATGGGACATGGATTTCAGCACACACTCATCGATACTATGATTCGTTATCAACGTATGATGGGACGTCGTACATTATGGCAACCTGGTACAGATCATGCAGGGATTTCAACACAACTGGTCGTCGAAAATCAATTGGAGAGGCAAGGTTTATCTCGAAAAAATATGAGCCGTGAGGAATTTTTAGACCGTGTTTGGGAATGGAAAGCCGAATCAGGAGGCCAGATCACTGCACAAATGCGACGTATTGGTTCGTCTGCAGACTGGTCACGCGAGCGTTTTACTTTAGACAAGGGTTTATCCACAGCAGTGAATAAAGTGTTTATTCAACTCCATGAGGAAGGCTTAATTTATCGTGGAACCCGGTTGGTCAATTGGGACCCGAAATTAGGCACAGCAATTTCAGATTTAGAAGTGATCTCGGAAGAAGAATTAGGATCATTATGGCACATAAAATATCCTGTGGTAGATTCGGATGAATTTGTTATTGTCGCTACTACTCGCCCTGAAACTCTCTTAGGAGATGCAGCAGTTGCAGTGAACCCCCAAGATGAGCGCTACCAACATTTAATCGGCAAACAAGTCCATTTACCGTTGTGTGAACGCACAATCCCAATTATTGCCGATGACTACGTGGATCAAGAATTTGGTTCTGGCTGCGTAAAAATTACACCGGCTCATGATTTTAACGATTATGACGTGGGAAAGCGTCACAATTTACCGTTAACCAATATATTGACCAAAACTGCCACTATCAACAAAAATGCACCGTTAAAATATCAAGGTATGGATCGATTTGTTGCGCGCGATGAAGTGGTTGCGGATCTGACCGACTTGAATTTATTAATTAAGGTAGAGCCACATCATTCAAAACTTCCGCGCGGTGAAAAATCTTCCGTCGTGATTGAACCCTTATTAACAGAGCAGTGGTATGTCAAAATTAAACCTTTGGCTGCGCCCGCAATCGAAGCTGTTCGTAAGGGTGATATTCAATTTACACCTGAGAACTGGTCTAAAACATATTTTCAGTGGATGGAAAATATCGAAGATTGGTGCATCAGTCGTCAATTATGGTGGGGTCACCGTGTTCCAGCATGGTATGATAATCAAGGTCACACCTACGTTGGATATAGTGAAAATGACGTCCGATTCAAATATAAATTAGACCCCGAACTTGTCTTAAAACAAGATGAGGATGTATTAGATACCTGGTTTTCCTCAGCGTTGTGGCCTTTTTCATCGTTAGGTTGGCCAGAAAAGACCCCCGATCTCGAACAATTTTATCCTACCCAAGTTCTTTTCACCGGATTTGATATTATCTTTTTCTGGGTCGCTCGCATGATCATGATGGGTCTGAAATTCACGGGGAAAATTCCATTCAAGCATATCGTCATTACTGGACTAGTTTGCGACAATGAAGGTAAAAAAATGTCGAAATCCAAAGGCAATGTCTTGGATCCGATCGATATTATTGACGGTATTAGCCTGCATGATTTGTTGAAAAAAAGAACGTCGAATCTCATGATTAACTCGGTGAAAGATAGAATTACCAAACAAACCAAAAAATCCTATCCCACTGGCATTCCTGCCTATGGTGCCGATGCGTTACGATTTACTTTTTGCTCCCTCGCCTCCCATAGCCGACAGGTTCGTTTCGATCTGCAGCGAGTTGATGGCTACCGAAATTTCTGTAATAAACTTTGGAACGCGGCACGTTTTGTCTTAATCAGTACCAAAGAAGATAATCAAGATTTTGATGACGGTGCATTTCAAAGGAGCCGTGCCGACAAATGGATTTTATCGCTGTTACAAAAAACCATTGCACAATGTCATGAACATTTGGCGAATTACCGATTTGATTTATTGGCCAATCAATTATATGACTTTGTCTGGCATGAGTATTGTGATTGGTATTTAGAACTCTCCAAAGTTGTTCTGTTTGATGACAACGCACTTGCCTCGAGCAAACGCGGTACACGCCATACCTTGATTGATGTATTGACGCAAATTCTAAAATTACTGCATCCTATCATTCCTTATATTACGGAAGCCTTATGGCAAAGAATGACCAAAATTAGTACCGACAACACAGAGACCATCATGCTCTGTAGCTATCCCCAAGTAGAAACGCATGCGATTAACCCCGAGGCTGAAGAAGAATTCGAATGGATAAAAAATATGATTCAAGCCATTAGAACTTTGCGCAGTGAAATCGGAATTAGTCCTGCCAAACAAATTCCAATTCTATTATGTCATTTAACGGATGACCTTAAACAAAAAGTCATTCAGCATCAGAAAATTTTACAAAATTTAGGGAAAATCACTCAAATCGAAACGGATAAACAGCGTGACAAGCAGGCCGTTTATGCATCAACGTTAGTCGGTAGTATAGAAATTTTAATTCCAATGAGTGGGTTGATTGACAAACACGCTGAATTGGCCCGTATCGATAAAGAACTTGCGAAACTGAGCAAAGACATCGAATATGCCCAAAGCAAACTTAATTCGAGCGATTTTAGAGGTAAAGCCCCTGCTGAATTGATCACAGCAACAGAAGAAAAGCTTCAACAAACCCAGCTGGCTTTGGAAAAATTACATCAACATCGCATCGCAATTTCTACCATATAAACTTGAATTTAGCTCGAATCACCATAGCATCGGCCACGGTGATTCGAGACAGGCTTGATAAAAAAGAGCAAATAATATACAATTCGGTCTCGTTTATCTGATAGTGAATTGATGTTCACATGACCTATCGTAGGTTGGGCCTTGGCCCAACAACAGCGCTACGTTGGGCCAAGGCCCAACCTACAATTCAGAGGTTCAACATGAAGTACGTCGTTTCCAGCATATTAGCGTTGATCACCATCTTCAACAGCAACGTAATTTTCGCTCAACACATTAGTTTACGCGACAAAATTGGGCAAATGCTTATTATCGGGTTTAAGGGAGATTCGGTTGATGCGAACGCACCCATTGTGCAAGCAATCTCAGCCAATAATCTTGGAGGCGTTATATTGTACGATCGAAAACTGGTCGGAAAAAATATTATCAATCCGGCACAAGTTCAAACACTAAACACCGACCTCCAGCATTTGACTCATGACGCTCATCTCGCACGCCAACAACCTGATTTACCACTTTGGATCGCAGTAGATTACGAAGGAGGACGCGTGAATCGCTTAAAAGATACTTATGGCTTTCCTACCACTCTTTCAGCAGCTGAAATTGGACAACTGAATTTAGATGATGCGAATCAATATGCCGCGCAGATGGCAGACACTTTAAAAGCAACAGGTTTTAACTTAAATTTTGCACCTGTCGTTGATGTAAACATTAATCCGAATAACCCTATCATTGGGATGATGCAACGGAGTTTTTCAGATAACCCCGGTGACGTCATCAAATATGCGGAACTTTTTTCTCAAAATTTTTTGGCTCAGGGCATTCAATGTGCTTATAAACATTTCCCAGGCCATGGGAGCTCTTCATCAGATACACATTTGGGCTTTGTTGATGTCACAAACGAATGGCAGCCAGATGAACTTGAGCCTTATCAACAATTATTCGCTGGCCCTAACCCATGTGGTATGGTTATGACTGCGCATGTTGTCAATCGAAAATTAGATGACTCTGGCTTACCTGCAACGCTGTCGCATAAAATTTTAACTGAATTACTGCGAGAAAAGCTCCATTTTACGGGTGTGATCATCACAGATGATATGCAAATGGGGGCTATCCGGCAACATTATGGCTTAAAACAGGCCATCACGTTGACCATCAACGCTGGTGCTGATCAGCTGATCTTTGCTAATCAATTATCACCTGACGATGGCGATCAAGATCCCAAAGAATTGATTGATCTGATTGTCGAAGAAGTTCAAGCAGGTCATATCTCAGAAGCACAAATCGATGCGTCCTACCAACGGATTGTTCAATTAAAACAAACATTATATACTCAATAGAATGACGATGTTGGGCCAAGGCCCTACACGGAAAGGAATTTGATCCATGTCACTGAGTGTGTTTGATTTATTTTCTATTGGCGTCGGCCCTTCAAGTTCGCATACAGTGGGACCGATGTTGGCAGCCAATGCGTTTGTGCACGCGCTCAGTCAACAGCAATTATTACAAACGACTCAACACATTAACATTGAACTCTATGGTTCTCTTGCATTAACTGGCGTGGGCCATGGGACGGACACCGCTATCCTCAATGGCCTAGAAGGCGAAGATCCCGAACATGTCGATCCCGTAAGTATGATTCCCCGCAAAGAACAGATCATACAGTCCCAACAGCTCAATTTGAATGGACAGCATCTTATCCCTTTTGAGTATAAAACTGACCTCATATTTTTTCAGAAAAAAATCTTACCCAAACATACCAATGGCATGCGTTTTTTGGCGTTTGATGCGCATAAAAAAACGCTCATGAGCCAAGTCTATTACTCAATTGGCGGTGGTTTTATTGTGACTGAAGAAGACTATGATCACCCAAAACCCGACACGCACCCCATTCCCTATCCATTTCTCAATGCGCAAGAATTACTGTCGTTATGCAACCAATATCAATTCACGATTGCAGAATTAATGCTCAAAAATGAAGAGACTTGGCGTTCTTTGGACGAGATCCAAGATGGTCTGAAAAATATTGCTCACGTCATGAATCAATGTATTGATCACGGCTGTCAGCATGCCGGCATTCTACCTGGTGGCCTTAACGTCAAACGACGTGCACCGATACTCTACCAAAAGCTTATGAAATCAGGTGGATTTCATTCGACCATGGAACATTCAGACATTATGAGTCGCCTGAATATGTATGCAATGGCTGTGAATGAAGAAAATGCAGCAGGTGGACGAATTGTAACTGCGCCCACCAATGGGGCTGCTGGCATCATCCCAGCTGTCTTTCGTTATGTATGTGATGCGCACAATAAAACCAGCGATCAGGATTTATATACGTATTTTTTAACAGCGGCGGCAATCGGTATGCTGTGTAAAATGAATGCGTCGATTTCTGGTGCCGAAGTTGGTTGTCAAGGCGAGGTCGGTTCTGCATCCGCGATGGCTGCTGGCGCACTCACCGCAGTATTAGGCGGTAGTCTAGAGCAAGTGGAAAATGCGGCTGAAGTTGCCATGGAACATCATCTGGGCATGACGTGTGATCCCATCAAAGGCTTAGTCCAAATTCCTTGTATCGAACGCAATGCGATGGGTGCAATCAAGGCCGTCAATGCTGCGCGGATTGCATTAATGGGTGATGGCAGTCACTTAGTTTCGTTGGATCAAGTGATCCAAACCATGAAACAAACAGGTAAAGACATGAATACGATTTATAAAGAAACATCGCTGGGTGGTTTGGCAGTTAATGTGCCGGAATGTTAAGAATGGCGATTTTTGCTGATTAAATGAAAACAAAAAACCAGTTTTGGCACCAGCTCTACCTCAAACAGAGATAAGCTTAAGGAAAAATATGTCCATTTCACTAAAAAAATCAGTTACAAAACTAAAAGTTACATGATGTTGCAAGCACCTTGTGCTTCTCGACGGTTATCATTCATCAACCTCAACTTATCTCCATATATTTTCTAAGTATCTTAGCTTGCTCACCCGACTGGTATTGTTCGAGATAGTCGATCAAATCATAGAGGGTGATAATGGATAGCACAGTAATCCCTCGCGCTCTGATTTCTGCTAACGCCGATTGATTGCCTTGGCCTTTTTCACATCGATCAAGCGCAATAACGACCGTAGAGACCCGCGCTGGGTAACGGGTGATCAATTGCTCTGCCTGACGAAACGCCGTTCCAGCGGTGATCACATCGTCGACCACGACAATATCCCCATGCAAAGGTGCTCCAATTAAATCGCCTCCTTCCCCATGGTCTTTAGCCTCTTTACGATTGAACGTGAGTTTACTGGTTATTCCCCGCTCTGCTAATGCAATAGCGGTCGCAGTAGCCAGTAGAAATCCTTTATAGGCTGGGCCAAATAAATGACCACAGTGAATATTATGTTCTAACAATAATTGTGCGTAACACTGCCCAACTTCGCGCAATACTTTACCGTCATAAAACAAACCTGCGTTAAAAAAATATGGACTTTTTCGCCCAGATTTCAAGGTAAAATCACCAAATTGCAAGACCTTGCATTCCAAAGCCAGACGAATAAATGTTTCTTTCAGTGTCATATCCAATCCCGTGGTGGTAAAAATTCTTGATAGAGTTGCGCCTCTAAACTACCTGCTTCTGGTGACCAATCATACCGCCAATGAACCTCGGGGGGTAAAGACATCAAAATCGATTCAATCCGCCCATTCGATTGTAGCCCAAACAAGGTACCACGATCGTACACCAAATTAAATTCAACATAACGA
>CAZBSX010000016.1:0-13472 GCA_964494305.1 uncultured Legionella sp.
AAACAACAGGGTAGTATCACGACCAAAGTCGTCGGACAAGGCATTTTGGGCCAGATTCAACTCGCCAAAGTCAAAGATTTTGCACGTTTTGAACACCTCATCTTAGAAAATAAAACCCGTTTGATCAACTCTGCAAACCAAACCATCGCTGCCAATATGGTCAAGCGGGGCGGGGGCGTACTCGATCTCCAAGTCCGCCATCATCGCCGCGAAGACGGTAAAGACATGGGCATTATTCATTTGACCTTAGAAAGTTGTGATGCTATGGGAGCGAATATCATTAACCAGGTCTTAGAATACTTAAAATCACCGATTGAAACCCTTACCGGCGAAGAAGTGACCATGTGTATTCTCTCAAATTTAAATGACCAAAAAATTACGCATGCGCGCGTAGAATTGCCCGGCATTACGCCCGATTTGGGCCAACGTATCCACGAAGCATCCCTGTTTGCTGAACAAGACCCGTATCGTGCTGCAACCCATAATAAAGGGGTGATGAATGGCATTGATCCAGTCGTCATTGCAACCGGAAATGACTGGCGGGCGATTGAAGCTGGCGTCCATGCTTACGCGGCACGCTCCGGTCGTTATCAGGCCATCACGCGTTGGCGTTATACCGACAAAACGTTAATCGGAGAATTTGCTGCACCGGTAATTGTTGGTACAGTCGGCGGCGTAACGAGCCTCCATCCTACTGCAAAATTATGCTTGGCGATGCTGCAAGTGACGTCTGCAAATCATTTATCCAGAATCTTAGCTGCGGTCGGGTTAGTACAAAACCTAGGCGCGCTTACTGCATTATGCACCGAAGGCATCATCCAAGGTCATATGCGGTTGCACGTGTCCAATTTATTATTGGTTGCAGGCGCAACCGATCTGGAAGTCCCTATTCTAAAAGAGCAAGTTCATCATCATTTACGTGAACATAAAGGAATTAGTTTACATCATGTGACCGATTTACTCGCGCAAATTCGTGAACAGGCCAATGTGTGATACCGTCGCTGAATCCTCAAGTTTGACGCCAATGCATTGGTCCGCACCCGCAAAAACATTTTTGGTCGGTGAATATGCCGCATTAAAAGGGCAATCTGCCCTGTTGTTAACGACCACACCGCATTTCGAGTTGCGCCAAACCAATGAACCTGGGTTACATGGCATTCATCCCGATTCTCCTGCCGGTCGATGGTGGACGCATTGCAATATACGCAATCAAGGCCTGGCATGGCATGATCCCTACCAAGGGCTAGGGGGCATGGGAGCGTCCAGCGCTCAATTTCTCATGGTTTACCAAGCCTGTGCACAGCTTCAAGGCTGCAGCGTCACGCAAAACCAAATCTTACAAGACTACCGTCAATTTGCTGCTAGTCACTCAGGAGTACCACCCAGCGGGTATGATGTCCTTGCCCAGATGACTCAGGGCTGTGTTTATATGAATCAACACACTGGGGTCTATGAACAATACACATGGCCCTTTACAGATCTCGGGTTCATTCTCGTGCATTCTCAACAAAAACTGGCGACACATGAGCATTTACAAACTTTGCTCTCTTTCAGCGACATCCCAGATCAGCTGGGTGAATTGGTTGACTATGCAAAAACCGCCTTTCTCACACAAACAGCATATCATTTGGTCGAAGTAGTGAAAGCGTATCATCAGATCTTATACAAACAGGGGTGGGTTGCACCTCATAGCCTGCAACTCATTCAGCGTTTGTATCAAGAAACCGATGCGTTAGCCATTAAAGGCTGTGGGGCGATGGGAGCGGATGTGTTGTTACTCCTAGTGCGACAAACTCAGTTGTCGCAGCATGTGACTCATTTATCACACGCAGGTTGGCGGATTTTGGCAACCAATGCTCATTTATCTCATGCCACCCTTGAATGAAGAAGAAAGCGTGTGCTCTGAGTCGTCTTCAAGCGTAGGCGCAATATAACCGGCCTGAGTTGTCAGCTCGTTCACGATAGACGCTATAGTCTTCTGATCCGCATCATTCAATGGTTCCTGATTAAGTTGTAGATATTCTTCAATCCGAGCAGAAAAACTCTTACATGTACTTTCAAAACTTTCTTTACCGAAGTCTTTGTATTCCATATTCTCTTCTTTACGCAGCTGCATCTCCTCCTTAATCGCAGATAATCTCTCCCGAAAAATATTCATTTGTCTTGCAAACACAGTACGTGGGTCTTGAGGAGCCTCCGAATCGGTATAGGTTTCATTCGGATTAAAATTGGGGGAGAATTGATCTAACGCTTGGGTCATTACCTTAAATAAGATATCAATTTTTTTCTCTGTACTGATATCACTTTGAGCATTATCAGCGCTGTGTGGGCTTTGCGATCCACTGAATAACGACATAATGCGCTTTAGTGCGCTTACAAGAAATAAGTAAAATCGACTGGGCCGATTTACATCAGCGAACAATTTTTTAATTGTCAATTTATTAAGATACTCATCACACGGTATAGAGACTTTACGAGTAAATGTCTGACTTTTCGTTCTGACAGCTTCAGAATCAGCGCTTAATTTGGGATCATCCTCGATTCTATGCATCATCCCCGTTGTGGCAATAGCGAGCAAAGAGCTTCCAACTGCAATGACCATCGCGTTTTGCAGAGCGACTGGGTTTTGCAAAAACGGCTTAAATTGCTCGTTTTTTGCAAAAAAAGAACGCATGTTTTCATTAAATCCTTTATTGTTTGCATCAAAAATTTGTTGTGTGATCTGATGAATCAAGGGAACGAGCAATTCATGAACAGGATCATTGGAATGAACCAATGCCTTATACCATGCTTTCGCTGTTTCATGATCGGTATTGATATCGTCAAAGATACGGTTCATGACACTTAGATCACCAGACTCCAGAACTTTCTGTAATACGCCGCTTGTGCGCCCACCCTGGTAATATCCCGATTCGGGATTGATTTGAGCTAGAAATTGCGCGGTAATCTTATTCAGTAATTCCTTTTTTCCGAATAACATGACGAGTCCTTAATTAGAAGTTATATCTTTTAGTATAGTTTACACAAAACAAATTGCCATTTTGGGAAAATGTGAACTTTGGACCTACTCCACTCTGAACGAGCCCGTGACCGAGTGCGAGCCCGCCCAAAAACCGTTCAGAAAAATTGACTCACAGAAAATCATGGCAGATATCGAAAATTTTTTGCATAATATGGAACCTTGTATTTACCTAAGTATTCATTATGAGCTTATTAACTGTTCCCTGTGGAAAAGATGTCCCAAATGATGTCAATGTGATCATTGAAATTCCGATGCATGCGTTACCCGTCAAATATGAAGTCAGTAAAGATTCTGGAGCATTATTTGTAGATCGCTTTCTATCAACGTCAATGGTTTACCCAATCAATTATGGTTATATCCCACAAACTTTGTCGGAAGATGGGGATCCGGTTGATGTGATGCTGTTAACACCTGCACCAGTCATCCATGGCGCTGTTGTTCGAGCGCGAACCATTGGCATGTTGCGCATGGCAGACGAATCAGGTATTGATGCCAAATTACTGGCTGTACCGGTTACCAAGCTCTGCAAAGATTACGAACATATCCACGCCTATACCGATTTACCAAAATCGCTCCTGTCGCGTATTGAACATTTCTTTATGCATTATAAAGATTTGGAAGAAGGCAAATGGGCTAAAGTCGAGGGCTGGGCTGATCGGGACGCTGCACACCAAGAAATCATGCAATCTATCCAACGTTATCAAGACCCAAAATAAGTAGGCATTTGCCCTTATGCGTGTCCTAGGTATCGAATCATCCTGTGATGAAACCGGCATTGCGATTTATTGCTCAGAACAAGGGTTAATAGCGCACGCCCTTTTTTCACAAATCACCATGCACCGCCCGTATGGCGGTGTGGTCCCTGAATTGGCCTCCCGAGACCATATCAAACGCCTCATTCCACTCTTAGACAGCGTTTTAAACGAGGCCCAGCTCGCACTCACGGATCTTGATGCCATTGCCTATACTGCAGGCCCTGGGCTCATCGGGGCGCTCTTAACTGGCGCATGTTTTGCCAAAGCATTGGCATGTGCGCTCAATATCCCAAGCCTGGCAGTCCATCATCTTGAGGCGCATCTTTTAGCTGCTAAATTAGATACCCCTACGCTTGAATTTCCCTTTCTTGCACTCTTAGTTTCCGGTGGACATACGCAATTACTCGAGGCCCGTGCCTTGGGTGACTACGCTTTATTAGGCGATACGTTAGACGATGCTGTCGGAGAGGCCTTCGATAAAACGGCCAAAACTTTGGGATTACCCTATCCAGGCGGCGCGGAATTAGCCCAACTGGCACTAGAACCAGGTGCGACCATTTTCCCGCCTTTTCCCAGACCAATGTTGGACCGCCCTGGGTTAGATTTTAGTTTCAGTGGACTTAAAACGCATGCACTCAATGCCTGGTTGAAAAGCAAACAAGATCATGCGGCAAAAATAGGGATTGCCCAAGCGTTCCAAGCCGCCGTTGTTGATACTCTGGTCAAAAAATCCCAACGTGCACTGCAAGTGACTCAGATTAAGAAGCTGGTTGTCGCAGGAGGCGTGGGCGCTAACCATGTATTGCGAACGCATTTACAAGCCATGATCACCGCTGAAGAGGGGAAAATTTATTTCCCCAGCATTGCATTTTGCACAGATAATGGTGCCATGATTGCGTATACGGGATGTTTACATCTCTTGGCGGGAGAGCAAGATAGCTCTTGGGCCATCGATGTCCACGCCCGTTGGCCCTTATAAGCGGTCAGCGCTTTTTGGCGTTCAAATTAATTTTTGACTCTTTCCCTTGCCATAATCGCTGCATATTATCCCGATGTTGATACAGCACAAGTAGCGTAATCAATAGCACAGGGACCAACAACGACACGCCAAAATTAAAAACCCACACATAGACAGGTGCTAGACTTACCGCCACGATCCCTGCCAAAGACGAGTAACGGGTCACGAAAGCCACTACTAACCAAGTCAGAATCACCATCAATCCCAGCCAACCACCACAACCCAACAATACCCCTAACGTGGTCGCGATCCCTTTGCCACCTTTAAAACCGAAAAAAATCGGGTAAATATGCCCGATGACAGCAGCCAACCCAATATATCCAAGATACGCGGGCGCAAAATGACTCCATTTGACCAGTAACACTGGAAGCAATCCCTTGAGTAGATCAGCTAACAGCACAATCACCGCATATTTTTTACCCGCAATACGTAGAATATTGGTTGTACCAGGGTTACGAGAACCCTGTAATCGAGGGTCAGGCAAATGACACAAACGCGCGACAATGACAGCTGAACATAACGAACCAATACCATACGTCAGCAGGATCACGATTCCTAGCAACACAGAAGACGATAACAACATAACAAACTCCACATGATTACAGTAACAAGACTTATTGACGCAACAAACGAATCTGATGCTCGCTCAAGGTCACAGGGTTCTTCGTACGCAAAACATTGATATCCAAACCACCACGACGCGTATAACGCCCATACACCATCAAATCATGCGGTTGGCAATGCCGCATCACATCTACAAAAATTCGCTCAATACATTGCTCATGAAATTCATTGTGCTGCCGAAAAGACACCCAGTATTGCAACAGACTGACGTGATCAATTTGCGGACCTGTATATTGAATCTGCACACTCCCCCAGTCGGGTTGATTCGTGATCAAACAATTTGATTTCAGCAAATTAGAAAAAAGCGTCTCGGTCACCACCTGTGGTCGCGTTGATAATAACGTAGCATCCACCGAATAGGTCGTACATGAGATGTCTAAATCATCTAAACAAATGCCCGCCATCCGCGCTCGTAACACGTGATCGCTCGCATCTTTTAAATCGGTCAGCGTCACCTGTACTGGCATTCCGACGGCAGCCGATAAATCTCGACCAACGATCTCCTGCAATGCCTCAATATGCTCAAATTGCGTTTGATTCAGCGAATTAAAATAAAGCTTCATTGACTTGGATTCAATGATCTGGGGCGATTCACAAGGATACGTGATTTCGGCAATTGCAACAATCGGTTTACCCTTTTGATTTAACCACGACACTTCATAATGCGTCCAGAGATCATGTCCAGTGAACGGTAACATTGTACCAATGCCTAATTCATCTCGTTTACTTTTACGCTGAATCGGAAAAAGTAATTTGGGATTATAAGTAGCCACATAATCTACACGTTTGCCCAAATCTGATTGGCTTAGATGGTTTAGCATATCACTGTCAGACATCATCACTATCCCAGGAAAAAACAGTAGAATTGTACCCATATAATGACGATATGTATATACCTTGTGCAACTATCGTCTCATCTGGACCTTTTGACTTGATTTGTGCGACAATTGGCTTTTTGTTGGATAATCCATGCGACGTCTCACTTTTATTTTTGGATGTCTGATGACATGCGTCTGGTCACTCAGCCACGCGTCCGTTGAAACACATTTCCAAACTCTGCGTGACAAGCCCGATGCACTCCACGCTTTTCTCAAACAAATGCCCAAAGGCGGCGAATTGCATTACCATTATGATGGTTCAGTCTATGCCGAAACCATGCTGAATTTGGCTACGAAAACTAATCTTTGTATTCATCCTCTGTCGATGAATTCACAATTCTGTCATCAGGACGCCCATGCACTAACCATCAAGGATGTTCTGCGCCAGCCACCGTTGGAAACACAAGTCGTACAGGCATGGTCCATGCAAGATTTTGTACCGCACGAAGAAACTGCACATGATCATTTTTTCGCAGTTTTTCCTAAAGTCGCCACCCTATATGCTACGCTAAAAAAACAATTTTTAGCTGTCATTTTGCAAAAAGCAGCAGAGCAACATGAACACTATATGGAAATCATCGCGTTTGGTTTTGACGGCGATCCCTATGCAAAACTCATTCGCCATGAGAAAGACTTTGCAAAAAAACGTGCTATTCTGCTAGCAAATCCAGCATTTCAGCGCGATGTAGCCCGGATTGTCGCTGAGAGCCACCGTTTTCTACCCGATGCACACACCACTTTGCATTGTGATACGCTGCCCACGCAGCCTGCCTGTCATCTCCAAGTCAATTTTCAGTTTTACGTGCGCCGAGTACAATCGCTTGATGCCGTGTTTGCGCAAGCATTGGCCGGATTTATGGCCGCTGAACAGTCAAAAACTCTGGTTGGCATTAATTTACTTGATATTGAAGATAATCCCACTGCTCAGCAAGACTATGCGCAACACATGCAAATTTATGGCATGCTGCATGCCTTATATCCCAAAGCACATATCGCCCTGCATGCAGGCGAACTGTTTCCAAAAACGATTGCACCTCATCATGTGATCTCGCCAATTCGCGATGCGATCCTCATTGGACATGCTGAACGGATTGGCCACGGCTTGGATATTCAAGATGAGCCCGATCCCGAAGGATTAGCCAAACTTATGGCCGAAAAAGGGATTGCTGTTGAAATTAATTTAACCAGTAATCGCCTGATATTTGGAGTCAGCGGGCAACAGCACCCACTCCAATTTTATCTCAAGCATCACGTACCCGTCGTCCTTTCCACCGATGATGAAGGCATTTTACGCACTGATTTAACCAATGAATATCTTGCAGCGGCACAAGAACATGGACTTGATTATGCAAGTTTAAAACACATTAGTCGCAATACATTAACGTATGGATTTATGCCAGGAAAGAGCATCTGGGCAGATCCACGCACTGCGACCCCAGTCCTGGATTGTCAATCATTCTCGAGTACGACATGCCAAAAATTTATCGAAAAAAATCCTAAAGCAAAATTACAATGGCAATTAGAGCACGATTTAATTCGGTTTGAGCAGCAGTGGTAATTTTGCAGATATACGATAGCCACTGCCGCAGTCACTCATTGGAACGTTTCTAACGTTTTAATTACTCATATCCCAAGAAACAAGACTAAATCGATCATGAGAACTACAACAACCCAATTCAGCATTTTTTACAGTATGTTGTTCAAAAACGTCTACCGCATTGGTTGCAGCAGCGTCTATACTAATATGCTTATGATTTTTTTTAACATATTGCTTCATGGTCAAAGAAATTTTTTTACTACCCTCACAACGATACGTTAACGTAGCATCAATCACGGAACCGCTCAAGGTCAGATAAAATACCTCGCCAGTAGCGGGTAAAAACATAGGAACATTACTCCCGTATAACGCCCCTTTTTGAATATCGGATTGTTCTAAGTCACAATTTTCTGCGCCAAGATTTCTAATTTCTACCCGAAGATCGTAAAAACCAGGATTATTTTTAGTCCAACAACAATGCGCACTAAGTTCAGAATTTAAAAATAAACATCCTACGACCCCTACCAGTACTCTATGTAACTTCACTCAGACTCCCTAAATTTGATTCGTTTTCCTGTGGGCAGGAATCGTATTGGATTCAGATGAAAATCTCAACTACCCAATTTAAGATGATACGAAACTTAAAAGCGCATTCTCTCTATGCAATTGGCTTCCAGTTTCAGTGTTCAGAGGCGCCCCAACTGGGCGAAAATTCTTTTCGAAACTCGATGGTTCCACTTCCATTATGGTGTAAAACTCCACTGAAGGATGAGACAATGTTTGTAAATCATGCCGTTGACTCGATAATTTTGAGTAAAAATATTGCTTCATGTCGATAAGCTCTTTATAGGTGCCTTGCTCTTTAATCGTACCGTCTTTAAGATAAAATACTCTATGCACGTACTCGTTTAATAAATACAATTTGTCAGTGACCATCATGGTTGTGATTTGGCTAGACAATGGAATAAGCGTTTTCAAAATTTCGACTTCATCGTGATACGATAAGCCCGCAGTTGGGTTATCTAGAATTAAACATAAGCCTCCTTTTAATATGGCTCTCGCTATAGCAAGACGCCGTTTTTCTATGGGAATACTATTATTATCTCGTATGAAACGCTTTTTTAAAGCACTCACATTTCCATCGGCCTCAATTAAACCCGCCTTATAAGCGGCGTCCAAAACTTGCTTGTCACTGGCATCTTTGTTGCCATATGTAATCGTATCAAACCAAGTATGGCCATTGATAAACTCATCTTTGCTATCAATAATAGCAAACACTCTGTAAAGCGCTGAATCGTCTAATTCATTGATATCGAACGCATTAAAATGTATCTTGCCACCTAAAGGCTTAGCCTGTTTGTGCAACAAGCGGATGAGCGCATATTGATCACCCAATTCATCCCCAACAAAAGCAAAAAAATTATTTTTCTGAATACAAAAACTGACATTTTTTAAAGCTTGTTTAGAATGAGAATTTGTATACCAAATGTTATCAAAACGAATACTATCCAACTGCCACGCAATTAAAGTATTATTTTGCGGGGGCCTGGCTTGTTGTCGTGCACTGTCAGAACGGAATCTGTCTTGATACCTGTTTTGCGCTCGCTCTTCGGACCACAAAGAGTACTGCATTAAAGGTTTCACATACTCCGCCGAAGAGAGTAGCTTCGATACCGATGGAGGCAATTGATTGATAAGATGCGAAAACGTATAAAGATAATAAAACAGCAAGATATAATCTGTCATACTATCTTCAGATTGCTGATACGTACTTATCCAATAGGTAGCCCCCACTAAAAAAGTGACATTGCCCGTTAATATCCCCAAGATTTTGGTGTAAACGTCGTAGTAATTTTTGTGTTTATTCGCAGGGAGTGCACTTTTCAATACACTGAAAATAGCTTCTTTTTCATCCGCTACACGATCATGGAATTTTGCTAAATCGCTCCTCCCAATCGACATTCGTACTTGCTCATGTAATTTTTTATTTTCTGCTATATTTGCTTTAAATGATTGGGCGTATTTGGGATTTACAATATAATAAGTCGAGACAAGATTCAAAAAAAGCGCCACGGCAGCAAATCCACCTACCCCAGGATCTTTATACCCGAGCGCAATATTAAAACCAACCAAGCCAATGTATAAAGGTAATAATTTACCATAGGTTTCCCTGATAAAAACTGAGATGTACTCGACATACTCTGGAGTAAATGATTCCCTAAATCGTTCGATGCTATTCCTATTAGAATTAAAACCCACTTCTAATAAATTGCCAGTAAATTTTTCCACCACACCAAGGCTGATATCCACCAGTAACTTCTTTTTTAGTTCAGCCAAAGATGGCAACAATAAAATGACAATGACAAAAATAAAAAATTGATCCCGGTTCGCATTTCCGTCAAATATATCTAGAAAATAAATGGGTAGCCATATTTTTGAGCTGATGGTGAATAGATCAAGCGTATGTACTGACATGATTCTGAGTAAATTAGATCGATTGTACACATACTTGGAGAAAAAAACTGCAATATTAAGCAATGACGTTCTGCTGTTTACCGAATATAATGCGTCGATCGCCAATAGACACTTCCCTAATGCAATATTCAACCGAGGGCAATGCTCTTTTATAAATTGTCTCCCACGCAATTCTTCAATATGGCGAAGAATTGCGTCAGAGGTATCCGCTTCATCGATAACTTGAATTACGTTTTGATAAGTGTTTTGGCTGTCTTCTCGACATTGCGCATGCGATTGACTTGATTCTTCAAGTGAATGATATCGAGCCAATATCTTAGCACACGTCGATTTAAGATTTGATAAATGCGCAGGGCGCTCTTGTTCAAGCAAATCTAGGGCTAGACCCATCATATCCTTTACATTCTGTGGCTGAATACATTCTTCAGATGCACTGACGAGGAGCTCTAGTGCCATAGGCCGCTTCAGAAAATCCGCATTAATAATGTCTGGTCTCATTGATTTAATAAAGAGTAAAGCCTTGATAGTCTTCACTGTTAACGGAAAATTTCTTTCTTTTTGATCAAGGCTATATAAGCGAATTTGTTCATGCAATTTATTCCAACTTGCTAAACTCACGAAACTAGCGCGGGGAAGAGGGCCAGACAACATGTCATTGTCTTCCTTATCAAGTTTTAAGGCCAGATCAATATCCACACAAATACAAAGACCATCGGCTCGAGTTTTACAATTTCCCGCTGTAGCAGCATCCAGCAAAATACGACCTGTTTTGGCAAATATATACAATACCAGCGCTCGAATTTCTTCATCCGTTGCCTCGCGCCCTCTTATATTCGCGGTAGTCCACCCCCTCGCAGGAGTATGTATGGCATAATCTTCAGGAAGAACTTGATCCTCTATTTCTGTTGCGAGTAGCTCGACGTCATCATAGATCTCACGCCAAACTCTGACAGATCGTTTCGAGTCCTCAAATGGGCGTTTGGGATCATTGTCGCCAGCAATCAGAACCTTGAAGACTCGCTTTCCATCTTTACTTACAAAAACTAGGTGTGAGCTACCTGCACCAAGAAACTCCCACTCGCTTTGTTGCTGCATGATGACTATAACCTCATTGAACGCTAAGAGATACGAGCGAAATCTCCACTCATGTGTATCTCACCTTGTTTGGCAAGCGCCATCTTAGCAAAATTAAATGAGTATCACCAAGAAGCTTCGATGCAAAAAATAGAGAATTTACGCAATAGTGCTTGCTCCAATTCTAAACCAGCTTTTATCCACCGGTTTATTCAACATGTGTTCAGCTAAGTGAACATACGCAGAAGCTTGTTGCACTGTTTTAATGCCACCCGACAATTTAATGCCACACGAGCAATTACTGTCCTGAATTGCAGTCAACATCGCAAAAGCAGCAGGCAAGCTTGCACCGACAGGTATTTTTCCAGTTGATGTCTTCAACATATGGCAGCCCGCTTCGATCACATCGCAACTCAATTGATAGATAATATCCATCGAAGACAAAGCACCCGTTTCCAAAATCACTTTAAATAATCGACCGTGTTGCAAACAAAGCTGGTACGCATCTCGACACCACGCCAAAGCTAAGGCCGTATCACCCGCAAGATACGTTGGATATGCAAATACATAATCAATTTCATCTGCATGATGTTGCTCGATTGCGCATTCAATATCTTTTAAAACACGATCTGGGACCTGATCACCACCAGGAAAATTTACCACCGTTGCGCGCCGAATCGGGTCCAGTGGCGGAATCCAATCCAAATGACGGGGAAAAACACAAATAGCAGCAACGTGTTCTTGCTGAGCTTTTTGGATCAATGTCTCGATCTCATTGATCGATGCATGCGCATCTAACCGCGTTAAATCGACCCATGGTAATACTTTTTCCGGCCGCAGAATATGGGTTGCTAATTGCGCTTGAACCGCATCAAATTTATTTTCGAGTAACATAGATTTCCATCCGTTATACGTTATAATTCGCTAGAAACGAGGCTTTGCCTATCATACTTGGAATATTTATGCCCACCATTTGGATTGATGGCGATGCTTGCCCTAAAGCCGTCAAACAGATCATATTTCGAGCCGCAAACCGAGCTCCGATCACCACTATCATTGTTTCCAATCACCCTTTATCTGTCCCACCCTCTCAGTTTATAAAGTCAATTCAAGTGGGCTCAGGGTTTGATGTTGTTGATACCTATATCGTCGAACATGTGCACGTAGGTGATCTGGTCATCACTGCCGATTTACCTTTTGCAGATGCACTGATTACACAAGGTGGCCAAGCGCTCAATCCCAGAGGCATGTTGTACACGACCAATAATATCAAACAAGCGCTTGCCCAACGGAATACGAATGAGACCCTCCGTGGCGGTGGTCTCATTCAAGGCGGACCAAGTAGCTTGAATGCACGTGATATACAGCGTTTTTCCAATCAACTCGATCAATGGATTCAAAAAAACAAATAAAAGAGTCATCTCAACCGTTCGTCGAAACATTAGCCTTCTTTGGCGCGGGAAACATATTCCCCTTTCCGGGTATCCACTTTGATTAACTCACCCACTTGGACAAACAAAGGCACACGCACCACAGCCCCTGTCTCTAGCGTCGCCGGTTTACCACCGCCTCCAGATGTATCTCCTTTCAAGCCAGGATCAGTTTCAGTAATCGCCAAGATCACGAACGTAGGCGGGGTAATCGCAATCGGCTCGTTATTCCATAATGTTACGACTGACGTATCTTGTTCTTTCAGCCACAGCGCCGCATCGCCCACACCAGCTTCACTCACCGCATATTGCTCAAACGTATCTGGCACCATAAAATGCCAAGCGTCTCCGTCATTGTATAAGTATTGCATATCAACATCGACCACATCCGCGGCAAGAAACGTATCATTGGCTTTAAACGTTCGTTCTACGACACGACCTGTCTTCAAATTCCGCGTTTTTAAACGAGTAAATGCCTGACCTTTACCAGGTTTTACAAATTCACATTCGACAATACTGCATGGGGCATCATCAATCATGATTTTCAACCCATTTTTTAATTCATTGGTATTATAATTGGCCATCTATGCTCCAAACTTGCGATCTTTACAGGTTTTAGTTACAGTGCGTACAGTTTATCAAGTCTATACAACGAATGC
>CAZBSX010000017.1:0-13451 GCA_964494305.1 uncultured Legionella sp.
TAAGATTTAACATAAGTTTCTCCACTTTTTATTATTAATTTCCGTTTATTCAGTTAAACGCCATAACTTTGTTAAGTTAGTACGCCATCATCGCTCTAATCCGAAAACGTACTTAAAGCGATTATCGGACCTCAAACTGCAATTGTCAACTACATCCTAAAAAAACTCGTGCATTTGCTTTAGGACTTCGGAATCATATCATTCCAGATGATACCTTTGTTCATTCATCAGTATTATTGCTGATATCTTAACAGTCAAGTACTTTAATAACTTTTTTCTTTTTTTAGTATTTTTTGCTTTAAAAAAAGTCATTATAAAAATTTCGTGCCCAATTTATACGTGTCACTTGCGCAAATATGCTATTATCGTGCTTCGAATAAGCATCCTGTCTACTCGAATAATAACCGCGTATAGGATCCAATAATGCAAACTTTATCTCTCATTCGGCCTGATGATTGGCATATCCATTTTCGCGATCATGCACTGCTCGAACATACAGTCTCGGCCACCTCTCAGCATTTTTCTCGTGCATTGGTGATGCCTAATTTGAAGCCAGCGCTGACTTCGGTTGCAGCGGTTTTAGCGTATCAGCAGCGAATATTAGCGCATGTTCCTCAAGGTCATACGTTTCACCCTTATATGACCTTATATTTAAATACCACTGTTTCAAGCGACGAATTAGCACTTGCTGCCCAGTATCCTGATATTTTAGGTGCGAAACTTTATCCAGCTGGCGCTACCACAAACTCGAATGAAGGGGTACAAGACATCACGGTATTATATCCTTTATTTGAGGTCATGCAGGCACATGATTTGGTGTTACAAATTCATGGCGAGGTAACCCATGGGGATATTTTTGAACGAGAAGAGCTTTTTATTACAACGCAATTAAAACCTTTGATGGCAAATTTTCCGAAATTACGCATCGTGTTGGAACATATCTCTACTCAAAGCGCTGTAGACTTTGTCACAGATGCCTCGTCTTATCTTGTTGCCACGGTAACACCCCATCATCTAATGTATCATCGTAATCAACTACTGGTGGGTGGCATCAAACCCCACTATTATTGTTTGCCCATTTTGAAGCATCAAAAAGACCAGCAGGCCCTGCAACACGCTGTGCGTTCGGGTCATCCTAAATTTTTTGCAGGCACAGACAGTGCGCCGCATCCACGCTCGCAAAAAGAAAGCGCGTGTGGGTGTGCCGGAATTTTTTCTGCGCCTTATGCACTCGCATGTTATGCACAAATATTTGATGAACTGGCCGCATTGCCGAAATTGAATGATTTCTTATCGCGGTTTGGCGCAGAGTTTTACCAGTTACCTCAGCAAACAGAAACGATTACGCTCATCAAACAATCTCAAACGGTCCCCGAATGTCTCCCTTTCGATCAAGAAGATGTTGTACCTATGGCCGCTGGTTCAACACTCAATTGGAGTGTTTATGAGTAAGCATCGCGTGAATTTCAAAGATAGATTTCGCGGGTTCTTACCCGTTGTTGTTGATATTGAAACCGCAGGAATTGATCCATCAGCATCTGCACTCTTAGAAATGTGTGCAGTCATATTGGATATCGATTCTTCGGGTTATTTTAAACCTGGTGCGCATTTTTTTGAACATATTATCCCATTCGAAGGTGCAGATTTGGATCCCAAATCTCTAGAATTTAATCAAATTGATCCATTTCAACCCCTGCGTTTTGCTGTAGATGAAAAAACAGCGCTCACTCGATTGTTTGCGCCCATTCAGCAAGCCATTAAAACTCAGCACTGCCAACGCGCAGTACTGGTCGGTCACAACGCTTGGTTCGATTTATTGTTTCTCAATGCAGCGATCAAACGTTCTGACCTCGCCTCCCCTTTTCACGCATTCACGTGTTTCGATACCGCCACTCTAGCCGGTGTGATCTATGGACAAACCGTGCTCGCTAAAGCTGCCAAAGCTGCGGGTATCGCATTCGACACGAACGAAGCCCACTCTGCCATTTATGACGCGCAAAAAACTGCGGAATTGTTCTGCATTATGCTGAATGTCTGGAAGGATAAAGCTGAGCTATAAACGAAAGGTATTCTCGCGAGCAAACTACGCTGCATCGAAGCCGCTTACTTCTAGCCATGATGCAGCGTAATCAACCTTTTTGCTATAATTGTTCTGCGTGTTCTGCTAAATATGCAGCTACGCCTTCAGGAGAGGCTTTCATGCCAGCTTGACCTTTCGTCCAGCCTGCAGGGCAAACCTCACCGTGTTCTTCATGGAATTGAACCGCATCAATAATACGTAATAATTCATCCACATTGCGACCAATCGGCAAATCATTCACGATCTGAGAACGCACAACCCCAGCTTTATCAATGATAAAAGCACCGCGAAATGCTACACCAGCAACAGGATGTTCCACACCGTAAGCTTGACAAATACTATGTGATATATCAGCAACTAGGGGATAACCCACCTTGCCAATACCGCCTTGCTCAACCGATGTATTACGGTACGCGTTATGCGTAAAATGCGAATCAATAGATACAGCAATCACTGCAACACCACGTTGTTGGAACTCGTTCATTCGATGATGTAATGCGATCAATTCAGAAGGACAAACAAAGGTAAAATCTAGCGGATAGAAAAAAACTATCGCACACTGTCCTTTGATGTGATCATATAAATTAAATTTATCCACAATCTTCCCATCCGCTACTACAGCAGGGGCAGTAAAATCAGGCGCCTTGCGGCCAACTAGTACACTCATTTTTTTCTCCAATTATAAGGGCTAGATCTATTATTGTTGTGCTGCATCTTGTAATAATGGCTCTAATTCTCCAGCCGTATACATTTCAGCAATAATATCGGAACCCCCAATCAATTGCCCTTTAACATATAATTGAGGGAATGTGGGCCAATTTGCGTATTGTGGCAAAACTTGACGAATATCTGGATTTGCAATCACATCAACGAAAGCAAATTTCACACCACACGCTTCGATGCATTGTACCGCACGTGCGGAAAATCCACACTGGGGTTGTTGCGGATTACCCTTCATATATAAGAGTATACCATGCTCAGTAATTTGTTGTTTGATCTTATCCATAATACTTTGTACATCTGCGCTCACAATTCACCTGCACCTTGATAAAAAATTGAAGAAATTATGACGAAACTTCAACGAGATAGCAACCTAAATGACCTCATTAAAAACAAAACTTACTGAAAAAATCGGATTTTTTCGTAAGTCCCGAACAATAAATAATTGCAGGCATGTCTGGTTCATGCTATTACTTGCAACTTCATACTACTTCAGGAGCAACACATGGTATTCAAATTACCTGAATTACCTTACTCACTTGATGCTTTGGCACCTCATATTTCGAAAGAGACTTTAGAATATCATTACGGTAAACATCACAATACGTACGTCGTTAATTTGAATAAATTAATCGCGGATACACCGCTTGCGTCGCATTCTTTAGAAAAAATCATCAAAGAATCAAATGGCGGAATTTTTAATAATGCTGCTCAAGTCTGGAATCATACGTTTTATTGGAATTGCTTATCCCCAAAAGGAGGCGCAGAGCCTACAGGTCATCTCGCGGAGGCTATTCGGCAAGAATTTGGTTCATTTGATGCCTTTCAAGAAAAATTCACGCAAACTGCCATCACTACGTTTGGTTCTGGTTGGGCATGGTTAGTACAAGATTCCGCTAAAAAGCTTCAAATCATCAGCACATCAAATGCAGGCTGCCCGCTCACCACTGGACTAACGCCTTTGTTGACTTGCGATGTCTGGGAACACGCGTATTACATCGATTACCGTAATGCACGTCCGGAGTATTTAAAAGCATTCTGGGCATTAGTAAATTGGGACTTTGTTGCTCATCACGCGGCCGATTTTAAAGCTTAAATTCAACAAGGTATCCAGATAGGTTTTGGTCTCAACAGTCATCGATTTTGTTGGGCCAAAACCCAACCTACTGCTACATTGTATACGTCAGGCTGAGCTGGACCGAACTCACATAGAGATGGCCAGCACCAAGCCCTTTCTGGATAGTTTGCCCCGTCGCAACCCCTAACCCACTGCTTCCCCAGTCTGCAAATTCATACCCCAGCCCAACCTGCCAATCATCATTGACAACTTTGTTTACCCCAATCCCAGCCACATAGGTAAAAGCCGTCTTGGTATGGCTAACAAATAATGGCGTATTTAAAAGTGGACTGGTCGAAAAATCATAGCTCACATTAAACCCAACACCAGCGCCAAACGACAAATACGGTCTTAAATCATGATAATTAGTCTTCATCAAGGCTTTACCATTCACGGTAAGTCGCCCTTGTGCAACGCGATATTCATACGTGTTTGGAGGCGTGCTTGGGATACCACTGGTCAATATATCACCCTTTAAGAGCGCATCTCCGCCGCCAGCAATTCCAAATCCGAATTGCATAATGAACGTTTCATTCAGCTCTTTTTGCAAACCCAATAACAGTCCACCATACACCAAGGCATTGGAATTCGAGCTGGGGACATAGTTATTGGCGCCAATAGTTTCGGTTTGACCATTGTTATGGCTCAACCCTGGCCCAATACTGGCTGTCACAAAGTGGTCCCAAGTGTACACTTTGGGTTGCGTGGTTGCTGAACACGGCTCATCTGGGTTCCACCAACCTTCTAGGCCGCTGGTAGGACCCATGCTACCTGCCAATGCGGTCCCTGATAGACACACACCTAAATAAACCATCACGATATCATTGCGCTTCACATATCTTCCTTAGTTTTCAAGTCAAATCACTAGAGCGTCCTTTTATACAACTAAAAATATTGCATGATTGACATAGAAATACCAGAAAAATTTTAGCGCGTAAGAGATGCCTGGAACCACCCCATTTACAATTGAAGCGATCCATCGTTTAATATCCATTAACATTCATCTATTGGAAGGAGTTGAAAATGGTTTCTGGTGTTCATCCGCTTAAATTATGTAGCATCGTCCTCTTTACTTGCGCAAGCTTAAATGCAGTTGCAGGTGCTATGGGAGAAAAGGACCACGTTCAAACAGCTTATATCACCATTGGCAGTGGTGGCAGTTATTCGATGAAATCACATATTTATGCTAATCCTACGTACTGGGATGCAGCTCCACAAGGCTACGACGCATCAATGGGCGCAACCGCACTCTATTCAGCCGCTTTTGGTTATCGCTTTTCAAAACTAGTCAGTGCGGACGTAGAATATATTTACCGACCCTCGTATTCTTATTCTAGATATCAATCGCCTCCTGAGCGGGATGCAATTTTCTTTGTTGGTGATGTCACTCGTCATTTTAATCTTGCGAGTAATTCTTTAATGGCAAATCTGTATTTTTCTGGTTCGGGTTTGTCAGAATCCTTAGTGTATTATTTTAACCATGGGTATCAGCTTGAACCTTTTGTTGGAGCTGGTTTGGGCGTTGCATTTAATAATATGACCAATTTTAAATCGCTAAAACCCGTTGGTTTGTATGTGTCCTATGCATTAGATAACGCGAGAACCTCTTTATCAACACAGGGCACCGTTGGGCTGCGGCTTTATTCGGAAGCTAAATTTTTGTTAGAAAGTGGCTATCGTTATTACAACGGGGGCACATTTACATCACAAAATTTTGTTTTAGATGGCGCTGATATCCTAACGCCATGGAAAGGGACAGTTCAAGCCAATGAATTTTTTGTTCGTCTAGGATATGTGTTTGGGTAATTTCATTTGTTATATCTTGCTGGGTGGCGCGACTGGATTCTTATCCGGATTATTCGGTATTGGCGGTGGAATTATTGTCGTGCCCGCTTTAATTGTTCTTTTAGAACAACATTCCGCTCTGCATCTAAACAATATCATCCATATTGCAGTCAGTACCTCTTTGATTGTCATGATGATTACATCCGCATCCAGTGCGTATGCTTATCGACGCCGACACGCATTGATCTGGTCTGTTTTTTGGAAAATGCAGCCAGGATTATGTTTGGGCCTGATCAGCGGCACGCTATTGACTGCGACGCTAAGTAGTCGAATTTTGCTTAATTTACTCATCCTTTTTCTGATCTGTATGGCAATTTATTTATCTTGGGATGCAAAACGTTCGTTGCCCTCGCTCCTCAAACCACGGAACATCCTTCATCATTTTTCTATACAACAAAACATACTACTGATAGGCGGAAGCTTCTTAGTCGGCAGCTTATCGACTTTATTTGGAATTGGCGGGGGCATTTTGATGGTACCGCTTTTCTTGTTCTTGCATTGCTCAATGCAAGAAGCTGCAGGAACCTCGACACTCTGTAGTATCATATCTGCATTAATTGGAACCATCCTGCTCGCTCAAGTCACACAGGCCAGCTCTCAATATCCTTATCTGATCCATGGGATCTACTGGCCCGCTGCATTATCGATCGCGCCGACTGCCATATTGTGCGCGCCATTGGGCACTCGCTTAGCATTTTATCTGAACACATCAGCGCTCAAACGAATATTTGCTGTGGTGTTGCTTATTTCTGCTTGGGGCCTCTTTAAAACTTAAGACTTACGCCACACACCATAATCTTCGTTAGAATTTGTTTTCTCATAGTCATCGCGCTTTGGGAGCGGCTCAGCACGAGCTACCGGGGTTGAGGCTGAGGCCGATGAAGTAAGCTGATAGTATCGAAACAATTTTACCACACGTTTTACTTCACTCCATGGACGTGCAAAATACACCACTTTTTCAGCCTGCTCTGGAATAACATCACCCATTAAATAAACGACCTGATCAAACGTAACGATTTTAAATTGATTGGGATCGATACTAGAATCAGAAATAATTTCTGAACGAATTTTAGCTGTGATCCAACTATCCAAAATTGGGTCGCTGGTGCCATTGTAAGTTGCTAATTCATCATAAAAACGTCGTTTCCCAGGAATAGCTTGAATGCGCGCAGTAGCCACTCGGCGTAACGCTTGCGTGGGAACATGACCCACCATCAACACATCGCCATTCAATACAGCGATTCCAATCGAACACGTGGGGCATTTTAAACGCTGGTCGACATACAAAGCACGTTTTGCACTCGCTGCTAAATGAAAATCAGCCACTTTGCGGTACCAATGATGGCGATCATAAATCACACTTGCGCCAGTCCAAACATCCGAAATACAGGCACTTAAACTCAGACTCATGATTCCTACACAGGCAAAACGTCTCCAAAATTTCATCATAGACCTCAATTCACAGTAAAAATATTTTCCTCTGGCGGAGTATAACCAGCCTTAGGCAACACTCACCCAGGGTCGCTACCAAATAACGAGCGATCAATCACATCACAAAAACAATGTAAGATAAATAAATGCATTTCTCGAATTCGAGCAAAGGATTCTCCATGTACACGCAATTCAATATCGCTGGCATGCACTTGGTTTGCTAGCACCCCACCATCGCGCCCGGTTAACGCAATCACCGTCAAACTCTTATCATGCGCAGCTCGAACAACTTGAGCCAGTGCTTTCGATTGTCCTGTCGTGCTCAATACGATCACCACATCATTGGCTCGACTCAAAGCGTGAATTTGTTGTCCGAACATGTGTTCAACATGCGCACTGTCCGCAGCGCCCGCAACAATTGCCCCGCTCGCCAAATTGATGACCGGGAGACTAGGGCGCTCGACTTCAAAATAGTGCAGCATGGCCGTAGAAAAATGCAAGCAATTTGCCGCGGAGCCCCCATAACCACAAATAAAAATTTTACCATCCGCCAACAAACAATCCACCAACCGTTGTCCAGCTTGAGCAATGCGATCTGACATTGTATCAACCACAGCAATTTTGGCTTCAATCTCGGCAGCAAATAATGTTCTGATATGTTCGCTGAGTTCTATCATATGCCCCTTAATTCATACCAAATGCATTCTTAATCCAGGAAATTTTTGGTGGGTGCCCTTGTAACCCAACCACATCAAAACGACACGCGTATTGTTCCGATTCAGAGTAGCGTTGTAAATAAAGCGCAGCCGTTCTCATAATTTTTTGTTGTTTGGTCACTGTAATACTTTCAAGCGCGTTTCCATACGCTGCTGAGCTTCGAGCACGCACTTCAATAAATACCAAATAACCACCATCCTGCATGATCAAGTCAATTTCTCCGATGCGAGTACGGTAATTACTTGCCCGCCAAATCAACCCCCGTCGCAATAAATAATCTCGTGCCAAATCTTCTGCCTTTAACCCGGTTTGTAATGACATTTGGATTGTCCTTAATCCTAGAGTCTGTTGATACGTCGCTAGCTTGAGATTGCCATAATAATTTTATCTAACTCCGCCAAATCGGCATACGCAATCATCAATGTACCACGCCCTGTCGCGCTTTGTTTTATTCGGACCTGTGTCTGTAATTGCTGCGCTAGACTATCTAACTTTGGCTGCACACGTTCATTCAGTGTCGTCGGTTGCGATTTAGGGGGTTCTGACTCAGACATTTTCAGCGTATGAACCAGACGCTCGGTTTCTCGAACTGATAAGGCTTTGGCCACAACTAGCGCTGCCACACGATTTTGCTCTTCAATATTCAGCGCTAAGAGACACCGCGCATGTCCCATATCCAAACTGCCTTGCTCCAAATAGGTTTGGACTTCTTTCGTTAAATTCAGTAAGCGCAGATGGTTAGACACGGCTGTACGAGATTTCGATAAAAGCTCAGCGATTTGCTGATGCGTCAAATCAAACTCCGTTAATAAACGCTGCATCGCACGCGCCTGATCTAAAACAGATAAATCTTCTCGTTGTAAGTTTTCAACCAAAGCCAACGCAAGCGCAGTTTCATCATTCACTTGGCGAATCAACACAGGAACTTGCGCCAAACCTGCTTGTTGACACGCACGCCATCGTCGTTCACCCGCAATAATTTCATATTGCCCAGACGTCAACTCACGCACCACCAAAGGTTGCAGTAATCCTTGTTTTTGAATCGAATCGGCTAATTCTCTAATGGTCTCTTCCGAAAACACTCGGCGTGGTTGATACTGTCCTGGCATCAAACTTGTGATGGGGCGATACTCGATGGCTGCATGCTCAAGTAAGTGAGTATCTGCTTGAAACTGAAGCGGGGATTGGCTCAACAATGCCGACAAATTTCGTCCTAAGCCACTGCGTTTTTGACTCATACTGTAACCTCTTGGCGGTTGATCACTTCGGATGCCAAAACCATATAAGCCGCAGCTCCGATAGAATTTTTATCATATTGTAAAGCAGGTAATCCATGACTCGGCGCTTCGGCCAATCGAGTATTGCGTGGAATCACCGAGCGATACACTTTATCAGAAAAATGATTTTGTAATTGTTTAGAAATCTCAGAACATAAACGGCTCCGCGCATCGTACATCGTGCGCAATATCCCCTCAAGTCTTAACCTTGGATTCAATGCGCTTTGCACTTGTTCAATCGTATCGAGTAATGCAACCAAGCCTTCCATCGCCAAATACTCACATTGCATTGGAATCAACACCGAATCTGCAGCCATAAATGCGTTAAGCGTTAGGGTATTTAAGGTGGGTGGGCAATCAATAATGATATAATCATAACGGACAAGCAAGGGTTGCAGCGCTTGTTCCAAAAATCGCTCGCGGGCCACGCGTGCCATCAACGTCACTTCAGCTACCGTCAAATCACCATTCGCTGGGAGTAGATCAAAACCATTTGCAACCTGCAAACACGCTTGTTCGGCAGTGCAGTCATGTAACAATACATCATTGGTTGACCAAACCAATGTATGCTTATTCACCCCACAACCAACCGTCGCTGATCCTTGCGGATCAAGATCGATTAATAACACCCGTTGCGCTCTAGCTTGCAGCGAGGCGGCCAAGTTGATGGCTGTAGTGGTTTTACCCACGCCCCCTTTTTGATTTGCAATGGCGATAGTCTTTACCATAAACATCCTTAAACGTTGCCAACAACGACACAATAGCGTTCACCAGTCAAACCGGGTACTTGATAGGGTTCTAATCGATAAGCATCTTGCAATAATGACAGTTCCATCGTGACATTCGGCCCTTTCATAGCGACCCACTGCCCTTGAGGTTGAATCAGATGCCGCGTTAAATCTAACATCGTTTGTAATTCTGCGAATGCGCGACTCACTATCGTATCAAAACTCTGCTCAGGTTGATAATGTTCAACGCGAGTTTGAATGACTTCAACATTCGATAAATTGAGTACGCGTTTTGCTTCTAATAAGAAACGTGTTTTCTTGCCATTACTGTCTAACAAGACAATGTGCTTATCTGGGAAACATAATGCCAATGGAATCCCTGGCAATCCAGCGCCAGACCCAACATCGAGGATACGCGTACCGGTCATCCAAGGAATAATCGCTAAACTGTCTAAAATATGTCGAGTAACCATTTCTTGAGTGCCGTGCACTGCGGTCAAATTATAGGCACGATTCCACTTATCCAATAAGGTCAAATAGGCATTGCACGTCTGAGCCAGATGATCCAAATCTCCTGGCAATGCCAATGCCGTGAATCCCGCGTGGAGCGCTTTTTCAATCTCATGCTCCGGACTGGAACGGCGAGATACACTTGTTTTCTTCATATGCGCCAATAATAAGGACAATGCAGCTGGAGTCACTCCAGAAATCCGCCCCGCTTGCGCCAAAGTACGGGGTTGTACTTTCGTGAGTTTTTGAATGACTTCGGTAGACAATCCAGAAACCTGTTGATAATCGATGTCAGGCGGTAATGGCGTCTCTTCTTGTTTTTGCATACGAGCAATATCCGAACGCTGGCGTTCGATATAGCCTTCATATTTGGCCTGAATCTCTACCTGCTGTGCAATACCTTCAGTTACGGTGGGTAAATTCAATTCGGTGATTTTTTGTAAATCTGCATACTGTAATTCAGGTCGTTTTAATGCTTCACTGGCTCGACAATCATGCTGCATAGGTGTGGTCAAAGTCGCTTGCAACGCTTCATTATGCCGAACACGGACCCACGTGTCTTGTAATTGCTGATTCAAACGAACGATACCTTCTCGTTTTTCACAAAATGCTTTCCAGCGCTCATCACTCACAATACCTAGCTGTCGGCCAAGTTCCGTCAGGCGCAAATCTGCATTATCTTCACGCAATAGTAGGCGATATTCAGCGCGCGACGTAAACATCCGATACGGTTCTTGCGTACCACATGTGATCAAATCATCAATCAACACGCCGGTGTACCCTTCATCACGACGTGGACGCCATAATGGCTGCTCCTTAACCCAGAGCATAGCATTCAGGCCGGCAATTAAACCTTGTGCTGCGGCTTCTTCATAACCCGTGGTTCCATTAATTTGTCCCGCAAAAAATAAATTGGCAAACGGCTTGGTTTGTAAATACGGCGTTAACCCTCTCGGATCAAAATAATCATATTCAATGGCATAACCGGCGCGCGTAATATGTGCTTGCTCAAACCCTCGTAACGTCCGGACAAATTGCACTTGTACATCAAAAGGTAGACTGGTTGAAATCCCATTCGGATACATCTCGTGCGTAGTTAGCCCTTCAGGCTCCACAAAAATTTGATGAGAAAGTTTATCCGCGAAACGAACAATTTTGTCTTCGATAGAGGGACAATACCGCGGACCAACGCCTTCAATCACACCTGCATACATCGGTGATTGATGTAAATTTTGTCGAATAATATCATGCGTCTGAGCCGTGGTATGCGTGATATAGCAAGCAATCTGCTGTGGATGGTCTTGAATTGAACCCATATACGAAAACACTGGAACTGGATCGTCTCCTGGTTGTTCTGTCATTTGAGAATAATCTAAACTGCGGCCATCAATTCGGGGTGGCGTACCTGTCTTTAAGCGGCCTACGGGCAAATTCAACTCACGTAGACGCTGGGCTAAAGCAATCGCAGGCGGATCACCGGCACGCCCCCCAGGATATTGATTCATCCCTACATGAATTTTACCACCTAAGAACGTCCCCACCGTTAATACAATCGCGCGCGCGCGTAGCGTCAATCCCATTTGGGTCACAACACCGGCCACTCGGTCACCTTCAATCAACACATCATCGACAGCTTGCTGAAATAACGTCAGATTAGGTTGGGTTTGTAACAGATGACGAATGGCTTGGCGATACAACACACGATCCGTCTGTGCACGCGTGGCCCGGACCGCAGGGCCTTTGGACGCATTCAAGATGCGAAACTGAATACCCGCAAGATCGGCGGCACGCGCCATCGCGCCATCCAGTGCGTCAATTTCCTTGACGAGATGACCTTTGCCTATGCCGCCAATCGCAGGATTGCACGACATTTGTCCAAGCAAATCCATATTGTGCGTTAGCAAAAGCGTGGTCGCACCTGCTCGCGCAGCCGCTAAAGCCGCCTCAGTTCCGGCATGTCCGCCGCCGACAACAATAACATCATAGTGTGTGGCTAAATTCATAAGGTCATTTGGTCAATTTTTGGATGATATTATACATCAAGTTTGACCTCAACTGATACAAAAGTTTCTATAGTCGATCGGTTCAAACCCAGATTGAGGCGATCTTGGCGCGAAGAAAAAGCTATTTTGCGCAGAGCGACTGAATACGCTTGGTTGTGCTCGAAACTTAGCATACGCGTCCATATCCAATGTTGGCGTCATATTTAATTCAGCAGACGGTTTATAGCGTTTCGCCCATTGATCTAAGGCATACGCGAAAACAGCGGACGCCATCAACACAAATACATACGTCGGCACCATCAAAACGGTGGCAGGCGCATAAACCAGGGTCAATCCAAGCAAACTTGGGATCAAAACGCGCAGCAAACTCGTGCGTGCTAATTCTAAACACTGATACCGAATCGAATCCGATTGTTGATTAATTTGTGCACCCAATTTTACGATAGATAGGTACACGTCTTGCATTCGTTGAGAGGTGACTGCAGTCGGATTCGTCCTCTCTTGCTCTCTCAGCATTAAAAATTCGCCTACATAGGCTGTTTCTTGAGCTCGGAATTCTTGTCTTAATTCGTTGGTTTGCGCAATTTGGGTTTGAGCGCGAATCGTACGATATGCGATCGTCAATGCCATACACAAAATGGTACCACTTTGAGTCAAAAATACGCTCAATGCGGCAGGCAATAAGCTGGGCATTAATAACGACGCGCACATGGTAAACGCGATCAATAACGCCACCGTATAGATTCGATCATAGTTCAAAAACTCAACTTTCTTGTGCCACCGCAATGCATGATCTTGTTGACCTTGATACACCTCTGTCCAAGTATTGATTTGCTCGGCTAATACAGTTTCTTCAGGCGTGAAACGCTGACCAGACAAAGTTTTTTTAGCAAGATACGTACGTAAATGTCGGATTTGTTGTGTACTATCACCATCAAAGAAAATACTTTGATCGTGTAGTTTGTTTTTAACACCATTAGCCAGGTTTTGTTGAATAGATAGCGCCAACTCATCCAGTCTATC
>CAZBSX010000018.1:0-13114 GCA_964494305.1 uncultured Legionella sp.
TGCTTTTTCTTCAGAAATTGTAGCCGGTGGTGCATACTCCTGGAGAACCGCAAAATCTTTATAAATATCGATGGCATACGCATATTCCGGTAAATCAGAATCATAGACGCGATACGACTCGATTTGCTGGCGCTGTGCCCAAGACCGCAAGTGTTTATAATTCTTTCGGAGGCGGTTAGCAAACATCTGTGCATGTTCGGATAACGGCTTTGGAGGTGCGTCCCGTTGCAAGCGATTCGTCGGCGCTAATTGGATACAGTATAATTGGCAAGCCAAGGGTCCATTGTAAAACTTATATTGTTTATGCGATCGTAACCCGATGGCCTTGGCCAAACGCGGACTTGTCGTCAACACGCCCACTTGCCAATTGGCAAAAGAACGATGGAGCACCTCACCTAAACTTGCATATAACGGTAACAAACTCTCTTCGTCTGCCAGCCGCTCACCGTAGGGAGGATTGCATACCACCAATCCATGCGGGTACTCGGCACGCAATACGTTTGCATCAAGTGCTTGCACAGCCCATCGCGTCATCTCAGCAACGCCAGCCCGCTCTGCATTCTCCCGGGCTTTAGCAATAACCTGAGGATCGCTATCGGTTCCGAATAGCGGGAGCTTTGGCATCATTTTTTGTTCCATTGCTTTGGCCCGACATTGATTCCATAGCGTGTCATCATGGTCCAACCACGCTGAAAATGCTTGATCATGGCGTAACAACCCCGGCGCCATCCGCGCTGCAATCATGGCAGCTTCAATCACCAAAGTCCCTGAACCACAACAGGGATCATGGAAACTATGATCCTCTAACTGCGGCCATTTCATACGCATTAAGATTGCAGCAGCAACTGTTTCTTTAAGAGGTGCTTCACCTGCCGCTAACCGATACCCGCGTTGATGCAGACTATACCCCACCAAATCTAAGTATACAGATACTTCAAGCTGCTTAAGATAAGCACGCAAGCGAATATTGGGTGCATCTCGATCAATCGTCGGGCGCTCTAAATTATGATCACGGCAATAATCAACTAAGCCATCTTTGATGACTTGCGCACCAAACATCGAATTACGAATACTCTCAGAATACCCCTGAAAATGAATCGCCAAATGAGTCTGTGGCTCGAATACGGTTTGCCAAGCAAATTGGCGACAAGTAGCGTGTAAAGCAGCCGGATCGGCGGCTTCGCCGGTGAAGAGATGGAGCAATACACGATTGGCAATGCGTGACCACAACGCGATCATATAGATGGTGTCTAATGCTGCCATCGCAGTAACCCCTTGGGGGTTAACCTTCAGATCGGTGAGTCCCCACGGCTGCAATTCTTCGGCTAAAAGATACTCTAACCCCTTAGAGCACGTGACTAAAATTGCATACGGCTTGCTCGCCATTAGAGCACCCTAAGCCTCAGCAACGACAGACAAACTTTGCTGACGAGACTGCAAATACGCACGAGAAATAGCAATGAGATTAAAGCATAAAATTAAAATCAATAATCCATGCAACCAAGACACTGTTAAATAATGGAACACCGGTAACGTCATGGCAACACCAATACAACCACCCAGACTTACCAATAAAATACGTTTAATCGGCATATTTTTTGCGCTCCGTAAAAACATAAACGTGGTTAAAGGTTGCTGCATAGCACCAGCCGTCATCATAATAGGAAACGCAACCAACGGTGACACCGATAAAACAAACAATACTGCTTGTACCATCGCAAATAAACCAATTCCGACCGACGTCAAGGCACCACAAAGCATTACGCCAAAAAATCCAAGAGCCAGCTTCCAGGAATACAGCGCTGTAGCCGTTCCACCTACAGGTAATAGGCCTAATTGATCACTGGCTAACAAACAAATAATAAACGAAAAACAAACGATCATTGCCAAGCGCACGCTTTGTTTGCCCATCCGAGAAACAATGCCACCGCCCAATAAGCCACCAATACAAGTCCCGAGCACCAAAACAACGAGCGTAGTAAGATCCACTTCAACAAACTGCATAAAAAATAAAGATTCAATAGCACCCGGAATCAATTGGGCACCGTTATTCATGGCAGGAAGTTCTTCATCAGAAAAGGTTCCCAATATTTTAGCCAGTGCGATATTGACCGCAAAACTGCCCATACCCAACGTATCTGAAATAAACGCGAGAATACCTGAACCCATCAAACGCAAGGTATCGTTACGCGAGATCTGCACAGGCGGTTGGCGGCGTAATTGGTACACCATATATCCGCTCACGGACAAAGTCAGCAGTAACACGCCAAAAATAATCATCGTCATAACCATTGCACAATCCTCAACATCATTTATTAAGGCAAAATTAGGAACAATATTATATCATAATTGGTAAAATATAACCAACGCAAACCGTAAAGTTCCGTTTTAGAGTCGTATCGGTTTATAACCAATACACAAAAACGAAGAGAAACAACCACACAACATCCACAAAGTGCCAATACCATGCGACAGCCTCAAAGGCAAAATGTCGTTCTGGCGTAAAATGACCATACATACAACGCACTAGAATAACGATCAACATGATGGTACCGATGGTAACATGTAACCCATGAAAACCTGTCAGCATAAAAAATGTCGTACCATAAATACCCGAATCTAGCGTCAAATTCATGTGAGCATACGCATCTGCATATTCATGTGCCTGCAATGCTAAAAACACGAGACCGAGCGCAATCGTACATGCTAAGCCAATTTTTAATTGTAATCGCTTTTGAAATTTTAGGGCCCAATGCGCCCAAGTGATCGTGACACCCGAGCTTAATAAGATAAACGTATTGATTGCAGCCAGCCCCCAAGCACCCATAGCTTCATGCGCACCTACAAACTCTTGATTATTCGGGTTGGTCAACAAAGGCCATGCTGCTTTAAATTGAGGCCATAGGGTAAGGTGCGTCGTGGGATAGATCTCGCCACCTATTTCTGGAATGATGACAAAACGCGCCATAAATAGCGCTCCAAAAAATCCGCCGAAAAAGCAAATTTCAGAAAAAATAAACCAACACATGCCCCAACGAAATGACTTATCAACCTGCAGATTATAATGGCCTTTTTGATTCTCATAGATCACTTGACCAAACCAACCCACCAACATCCCAATCAAAATACAAAACCCTAAAGTAAACACGTATGGGCCGTACCATTCGTGGTGCAACCACAAAGCTGCACCGAATAACGTTGTGGTCAAACCAATTGACCCCACCAACGGCCAGTGGCTGGGTTGCGGGATGTAATATCCGCTATGTGTACTCATTATTTTTCTCCTAAACTTGAGACCCTGTCACTAACATCGAACAAAGCATATGCCAATGTTAGCGTTTTAATCGATTCGGGTAAATCGGGATCCAGATGAAATAACAACGGCATATCCATCGCCTCATGTCCATTGAGTGTTTGCTGAGTAAAGCAAAAGCATTCCGTCTTTTTAATATATTTTGCTGCAACTCCTGGTGTCACGCTGGGGATGGCCTGAATCGTCATTCGATGATTGGTTTTATTTTCCGCATAAAACGCTAGCCGCGCGACTTTCCCAGGTTGAATGGTAATTTCCCGCGTTTTCGGATAAAAATCCCAGGGCACACCACCCGTATTCGTCGCAACAAATTGCACGGTGACTTTGCGGTCACCTAAAATTTTAACCTTGCTTACATCATACGGTGCGGCATCTAGCACGATCTTGCCATTAATACTCAATGCTTTACACAAACTATTGTAAATCGGCACCAAGGCAAAGCCAAAGGCAAACATGAGCACACCCGCAAGCGTCAGCCAACCAACCAGTTTGGTATGTCGTCGCGGTGGTGTCATCTGACTTCAGGCGGCACGGTAAAACTATGGTAAGGTGGTGGCGAAGGCAAAGTCCACTCTAACCCATGTGACCCTTCCCAAACACGGCCATCGACAGGTGTGCCTTTTTTTATCGTACGAATCACATTGATTAAAAATAATAATTGTGACAAACCAAAAATAAACGCACCAATTGAAATCACCATATTAAAATTAGTAAACTGCAACGCATAATCTGGAATCCGTCTCGGCATACCGGCCAAGCCCAAAAAGTGCATCGGGAAAAACGTGATATTCACCGAAATCACGGATAACCAAAAATGCCATTTACCTAACGTTTCGTTATACATATGGCCGGTCCATTTTGGCAACCAATAATACACCGCCGCAAAAAGTGCAAATACGACCCCAGGCACCAACACATAGTGAAAATGGCCAACAACAAAATAAGTATCTTGGTATTGGAAGTCCGCTGGAACTAAAGACAACATGATGCCGGTAAAGCCACCAAACGTGAATAAAAACAAAAAGCCTAACGCAAACAACATCGGCGTTTCAAACGTTATCGATCCACGATACATTGTTGCCGCCCAGTTAAATACTTTGATCCCCGTGGGCACAGCAACGAGCATTGTTGTGTACATGAAAAAGAGTTCTGCGGCCAACGGAATACCTGACGTAAACATATGGTGCGCCCAAACAATAAACGATACCAAGGCAATACCGGCCAAGGCATACACCATCGATGCATATCCAAATAATCGTTTACGACTAAACGTTGGGATCACTTCAGAAATCACCCCAAATGCAGGCAATACCAATACATAGACTTCCGGGTGTCCAAAGAACCAAAAGATATGTTGAAATAACACCGGATCCCCGCCACCAGCCGCCTCAAAAAAACTGGTTCCGAAATGTCGATCCGCCAGCATCATCGTCACTGCCCCTGCAAGTACCGGCATGATGGCAATCAATAAAAATGCCGTAATCAACCAAGACCAAGCGAATAGAGGTAATTTCATCATCGTCATGCCAGGTGCACGCATATTGAGAATGGTCGAAATAATATTAATCGATCCCATAATTGACGATAACCCCATCATATGTATAGAAAAAATCATGAAATCAGTACTCGGCGGAGCAAATTTCGTCGACAACGGCGCATAAAAAGTCCAGCCAAAATTAGGTCCACCTCCTTGTTGAAACAAGGTCGAGCCTAATAAGGCAAAGGCAAAAGGCAGTAACCAAAAACTCCAATTATTCAAACGAGGTAACGCCATATCCGGTGCACCAATCATCATGGGAATTTGCCAATTGGCCAGGCCGGTAAAAGCCGGCATAATCACCCCAAATAACATGATCAGGCCATGCAAGGTCGTCATTTGATTGAAAAAATTAGGATCCACAAACCGGTGACCAGGTTGAAATAATTCAATCCGAATCACCAATGCCATCGAACCAGCGACGAAAAAACTGATCATGGCTAACCACAAATAAAGCGTACCGATGTCTTTATGATTGGTGGTAAACAACCAGCGTTTGATAAAACCGATGACACCTTTGCCCTGATATGGACCATGATCATGGTCGTGGTCATGTGCTGCTAGCGCTGCATCATTCATTGGAAACCTCCAGCTCGGGCTTTTTTAACAATTTTAGGTTTAACGTTCGCCCCAAGACGCACGGCGCGTACATCATTAGGTTGGACCAAATCATTGGTAGTATTTTTCCAGGCTTTCCGTTCATACGTGGTAATCGCGGCATCTTCTTCATAAGTCAATTGATCACCGTACGCCTGCATCGCAGAGCCCGACACACCATTCAAAATCATTTCAATATGACGTGAAATAGGATAACCCACTGCCACTGAACTGCCTTTCAATGCGGGGTACACGGGTGGCATCCCCAATCCGGAGGACAAATGACACGCTGTGCACAATTGTTGATATTTACGTTTTCCTAGGGTCATCAAATCTTCCCGGGTCATATTCGGATGCGACTTGGCCTGGCGTTTTAAAAATAATTTTTGCTGTTTCTTTTGATCTTGCACCCAGAGATCAAATTCTTCTTGGGTTACAGCTTGCACAACTATCGGCATAAACCCATGATAGATTCCACACAATTCCGCACACTGCCCCCGGTAAGTCCCAGGTTTTTCGATTGTAGCCCAAGCCTCGTGCATAAACCCTGGAATAGCATCACGCTTCACGCCCAAATCAGGAACCCACCAAGAATGGATCACATCGTTGGACGTCACCAAAAAGCGAATCTTTTTATGAATTGGAACAACCAAGGGTCGATCCACTTCCAGCAAGTACCATTCAGATTTAGGCTCACGATTATGAATTGCGCCATACGGCGTCGATAACGTACTATAAAAATGCACGTCTTCGTTCAAATATTGATATTGCCATTTCCATTGATACCCAACGACCTTAATGGTCAATGCAGCATTATCAACGTTATTCATACGAATCAACACTTGAGTTGCAGGAATGGCCAAACCAATCAAAATCAAGAAAGGAATAACGGTCCAAAGAATTTCTAATTTTAGGTTTTCATGAAATTCGGCCGCTTGATGTCCCCGCGATTTGCGGTGACAAATCAATGCATAGATCATCACACCAAACACCACCACGCCAATGCCAGCACACACATACATGGCAATCATATGGAGGTGATAGATTTCATGCGAAATCGGCGTAACGCCCTGAATCATATTCATTTTCCAGGGATCGATCGCCAGTGCAAACGGCGCGCCACACAACGCGGCAATGAATCCTAACACTTGCATGATGAATCGATTACGCATCCTTATCCCCAATCATAGTCTGCTTTGAATTTTCTAAATTTATGCGTTGCCCGCGGGTTAGAGAACTATCGAGAATAAAATCAACCGCCGCTTTAATATCGTTATCCGAACAGGTGACACACGCACCTTTAATCGGCATGCTATTGTAGCCTTTGATGGCATGTTGATACAGCCCATTCAGACCCGATTGCTGAGCACGCTGATACCAATTTGCTGAAACCCCAATGACAGGAGCGCTCATCTCACCACGTTGATGGCAAATACTACAAACCTGTGTATAGACTTGCTTCCCACGACGTAGCGTAGGGGGCGCGTCTGAAGGTTGTAATGCGTATTTGTCTTCACTGACGACGGTTTTTAAATAGGTCGCAATGGATAATTGGTCTTCACGCGTTAAATACCGCAAACTGTCATGGTTCACATCAGACATCGGCCCAGCCACCGGTCCCGCATGATTAAGGAGTTGATTCTTGGCAAATACATCAGCGATTTCTTCAATATCGATACCTTCTAAGCCAGCTTTGTTAATGCTGGGAGCCCAGTACCCATCAATAAATCCGCCACTCAAATAATAACGATTGACAGGTGATCCCAACGGATTCAACGGCGTATGACACATACTGCAATGTCCCAGACCGTCGACCAAATATTTACCGCGATTCCACTCTGAGCTTTGCTGAGGATCTGGGGTGAACAGCGTATTAGGATAGAAAAACAATAAATTCCACCCCCATAGCGTAAAGCGTGCGCCTGGCAGATTAAAAGGGAATGGTAAGGAGCGATTTTTTAAATGCACAGCGGGGATATGTCTAAAATAAGCATACAAAGCACGCGCATCCTCATCACTTGTATTCGCAAAATAGACAAAAGGATAGACTGGAAAATAATTTTCCCCATGTGGTCCACGTCCTTCTTTTAACGCACGGACAAAATCAGCTTCGGTCCATACACCAAGCCCTGTTTCTTTATCGGGCGTAATATTCGGACTATAAAATGTACCAAAGGGAGTAGCAATCGGTAGGCCGCCCGCATAAGCAGGCGTATTGCCTTTGACATGCGTATGACAAGCAATACAGTCACCCGCTTTTGCCAAATACTCACCTTTTTGAATCAAATCTTGTTCTAGAGCATCTTTTCCCGGACTAGTTTTTGGATAAGCCGCATAATAACCATCAACAATACCTAAGCTTGGTGCACTCACCGCAGTTAGTGGCTGTGGCTCCGCAGCCATAGCAACGCCAAGCATCAGCAACGTAGTTGTCATAAGACGAATTGTGTGGTGAGTTATGCCGAACAGAAAATCCAAAATCGTTCCTTGGGAAGAATATAAAACCGCCATTTTATACTGGTAAATGGCTATCTTGCAATCATTCTCTGGTGCATAGCACACAGATAGGGTCATCTAAATTTCTATTTGATCTTATATAGAACAAATAAGAAAATTTGTGGCGACTCACGCCATCCCGAGCTAATGTCAATAGCGTTAAGTTTTTGCGGATTGTGCTTTTTAAAATCTTGCGGTAAAATTAGCGTGGATCAATTATCAGGGACACGCTATGAAAAAGTATTTATTGGCAACCGTAACTTTAATCTGTTCCAGCGTTTTTGCGCTCCCTGTCCATCCTACCATTGAATTGGAAGGCAACTATGACTGCACTGGGACCGAGCTCGAAACACACACGGTGTTTCAATGTGATGAATCCATGAAACAGACCGGGCAAACCTATGCGTTTACTGCAACCTGTAATGATGGAGCATCTTACGTTGGCACAGGTATTTATGAACCGCAACGCCGCAGTATATCCATTGCGTTTCACAATACTGACAAACCAGAAGAGATAGTGCTTTCCGTCAAGCACGTTGAAATAAACGGCATCTTACTTGGAAAATGGACCAATCTCGATCAAACTTCTTTTGGAATCACTCACTGCACGAAACGAGATAATGGGTAGTCAGAAATAGTTTACAAAAATACGTGCTTCATCCTGAAAAGAATTTGCTTAGAAGCAGAAAAAATGGCAACCACTCGCAGATATATCCTTTTTATGCTGTTATAAAAATGAGACCTTTACTTCAGTATAGCGACTTGATTTAATAAGGGAACGACTACACCCCGTAGCGAAGACATGTGGCGACACCCACTCAAAACATCGAACAATAGGACGTTATGTTACAACAAGGATTGGTAACACGAGCCGTATTTCCTGTCGCGGGATTAGGAACCCGATTTTTACCTGCAACCAAAGCCAGTCCCAAAGAAATGCTACCCATTGTCGATAAACCCCTGATCCAATATGCAGTGGAAGAGGCAATTACGGCGGGCATCACCGAACTGATTTTTGTAACCTGCAGTAGTAAACGCTCGATTGAAGATCATTTCGATCATAATTTTGAGCTGGAAACCAAGCTCTTTGCGCAAGGTAATCTGGCGAGCTTGCAACAAATTCAACAGATGATCCCGCCTCATGTAACATGTACATATGTGCGACAATCTCAAGCATTGGGTTTGGGGCACGCTATACTACAGGCAAAAAAACTGACGCACAATCAACCTTTCGCTGTATTACTAGCAGATGATTTGGTCGATAATGAGGATGGCGCGTCTTGTTTACAACAAATGCTGACTCATTATGCGCAAATAAAAGAATCACTCATTGCTGTGGAACCTATCCCCTCAACCGCTACCGAAAAATATGGAATCATCAAAGTTGAGCCTACTTGGCAAAGCTGCGGAGCAATTACAGGGATTATTGAGAAGCCCAAACCAGAATTAGCACCCTCTCAACTGGCCGTCATTGGAAGATATATTTTAGATCCGATGATTTTTGAGTGCTTAGAACAAGTGACACCCGGCAAAGGCGGAGAAATCCAATTAACCGACGCCATTGCCTTATTATTAGAGAAAAAGTCAGTGCATGCCATGGAGTTTGTGGGGAAACGTTACGACTGCGGATGCAAGCTTGGTTATTTACAAGCAACCATCATGTACGCTTTGCGCCATCCTGAGGTAAAAGATGGTTTGAATCTTTTTTTACAAACGCTTCGTTAGGGTCTGTTGACAATTCACCAGGTTTTAATGCGCTTATACTTCCAAATCATGCTCAGGCGGATATTGATCACCGATAGGCATCAGCCACTGGTTCATGTCTTCTATATCAGCTTTGGATAAAGCCACATCGACTGCCTTGATATTTTCATTCAAGCGCGCTAGAGAGCGCGTACCTGGAATAGGAACAATCATCTCATCTTGTTCTAGCAACCAAGCCAATGCCAATTGTGCGGGCGTACAGTGTTTCATCTCAGCAAAAGCCATCAACTTATCCACGATTTGAAGATTATGAACCAAGTTTTTCCCATTAAATTTGGGGAGTATCCGACGAAAATCACCGTCTTCAAACATCGCTGAATTACGATAGCGTCCAGATAAAAATCCACGTCCAAGCGGGCAATAGGGCACAAACCCAATGCTTAATTCGCGGCAAACGTTCAATATACTGGATTCGGGTTTACGTTCCCAGAGCGAATATTCAGATTGCAATGCAGTAATCGGATGAATCGCAACCGCACGTCTTAAGGTTTTTTCTGTCACTTCCGACAAGCCAATATACCGAACTTTACCTACCCGAACCAAATCCGCCAATGCACTCACGGAGTCTTCAATCGGGACAGCCTTATCTGCACGATGCAAATAATAGAGATCGATTTCATCTACGCCCAAACGCCGCAAACTCGCATCACACGCTTTTTTAATATGCGCGGGCGATCCATCCACTTTGCCTAGACCTACAAATCCACATTTGGTGGCCAACACCACGTCTTTGCGCAAGCCACCAGCCAAAGCTTGCTTAATCAAGGTTTCATTGTGCCCATCGCCATATAAATCCGACGTATCCAGTAACGTGACCCCTTGTCCAACTGCTTGCTGAAGAACCTGAATCGATTGACGATCGTCAGCACGACCATATCCCAAAGACATCCCCATACAGCCTAGTCCTAAAGCGGATACTTCTAAGTTCGCTGCGCCTAAGAATCGTTTTTTCATCATAATGCTCCAGTAAATTAGGTCAAATAGCGCCCGCCATCCACTTGTAAACTTTGCCCCGTTACATACGAATTATTCACCAGATACAGGACCGCTTGCGCGATATTCTCCGGAGTGCCATGGCGTTTGACTAGGGTTTTGGCTAGAATTTTCTCTTGTAGGTCTTGGTTAATCTGATTATCCCCCTCAGGCCAAGCAATTGCGCCTGGTGCGATGGCATTCACCCGCACATTCGGCGCAAATTCTTGGGCTAAAGCACGGGTCTGCATCGCTAAGGCGGCTTTGGTCTGGCAATACGCGGCATAATCACGCAAAGGCATGGTGGCATGAATGTCGGTAATATTGATAATACTGCCTTGTGTAGCGGTTAAAGAAGGGGCCGCTGCGCGGCTCAATTGATAGGGCGCGAGCACATTACAACGCCACATGTTGTCCCAATCTGCATCGTGACGTGAAAAGATCGACGCATTATTTACCAACAAATCCACTTGTCCAAACTGGGCCAAGGCCTCTGCAAGCAAATGTGCAGGTGTACTAGATAAGCATAAATCGCCTTGGACTGCCCATGCAGTTTCAGGACGTGTGCGGTTAAACACAGCAACCAACTGCGTTGCTGCGGCGTGCGAGTGATGATAGTGCACCACAACACGAAACCCCACCTGGTGCAATTGGGTCGCAATTGCGGCACCAATACGCTGGGCCGCACCCGTGATAATCGCGACGGGATGTCGAGCCTCGCGCATCACAATATTCGGTTTTCCTCTGCTTTCGCTTTACCGCTGAGACGTGCTTTTAAATGCTTGCGAAATTGTATGACTTTCGAAGGTGACAACGGACGCTCGCTTTTTTCAATCATAGACGACTCGCGTGTATCGCGCATAAAGATATAAACCAACAGCGAACAGGCGATACAAGCGGTAACATACCAATAAAAACCACTTTCCATGCCCTGTGCTTTAAACCAAAAAGCAAGGTATTCCGCCGTACCACCAAACAAAGACACCGTAATAGCATAGGGCAATCCCACACCCAACGTTCTAATTTCTACTGGAAATAACTCTGCTTTAACGACTGCATTGATTGAGGTGTATCCACTCACAATGGTCAATGCCAACATAATATAGAAAAAGGCTGCCCAACACGACGTTACATGGTTGAGTGCCGTCAAAATCGGAACCGTACCGATAGTCCCCAACACACCAAATGCGATTAAGATCGGGCGACGGCCGATTCGATCAGACAGCGCACCCACCAGTGGTTGTACCAACATAAATACAAATAACGTTGCCGCTGAGATCAGGGTCGAATCATCTTTACTCATGCCCGCTGAATTCACCAAATATTTTTGCATATACGTACTATACGTATAAAAGGCTAAGGTCCCACCCATCGTCAATCCAATGACAATAAATATTTCTTTCGGATAGCGCAATAACGTTCGCAATACGGGTTCTTTACGCTGAGTTGGCACTTTACTCAGAAAAGATTGCGTTTCTTCCATCCCTAACCGTAGACGTAATGCCACCAACGACAACAGCGCACCAATCACAAATGGAATACGCCATCCCCAAGACTCCAATTGCGCAGTGGTTAAAACCCAATGTTGGAGCAAAATTAAAATGAGCAACGCAAATAATTGTCCCGCGATCAAAGTCACATATTGAAAGCTGGAGAAAAACCCACGATGATTGGGCGTCGCCATTTCCGATAGATAAGTGGCTGATGACGCATATTCCCCGCCGACCGAGAGGCCTTGTAACAAGCGCGCAAACACCAATAAAATAGGTGCAGCAATTCCAATCGTCTGATAGCTTGGGGTCACCGCAATGATCAACGATCCTACACACATGATGATCACAGAACCTATCAATGCCTTTTTCCGTCCTTGTCGGTCAGCGTACGACCCCATTAACCAGCCACCCACTGGACGCATAAAAAATCCCACCGCAAAAATCGCTGACGTATTCAGTAATTGCGCGGTTAAGTCGCCATTCGGAAAAAATGATTTCGCAAAATAAATAGAAAATGCGGCATAGACATACCAATCATACCACTCGATCAAATTACCAATGGATCCACGTACAATGGATTTCAAACGCGACCGCGTTGTAATCCGTGCTTGATTGTGTTGTTCTGTAGTTTTTGCCATGAGCTTTTAATACTCCTCATCAATAATAGTGGGTGAGCAAGTCCTATTTTTTTCAGCCTCTTGGGCTTTTTGTTCATTCTGCTCTAATTGTTTCTGATGCAATGCCTGCTGGAGTATCTGTTCGAATTTTACCGCCATATCGTGATACCATCGGCGCCAAGTGGAAATGACGACCGCTATATTTGCTATCAAGTGGGGGATTTTTTTAGAATCAAATACCAGAAGAGCGACACCTATAGTTAGTAAAAGCTGCTCCGAACTCATGAAGATGGCTTGTTTTTATCATCAGAAGACAAAGCATCTC